>NZ_JBHSOW010000048.1:0-11499 GCF_042656405.1 Paenibacillus solisilvae
GGAAATTCGCCTTTATCTATTTCAGTACACTTCACAAAATCAAAAACAAATGTTTTTCAGTGGCCTCGCATAGACCCCTCCGTATTTCTATAGTAAGACCGCTTTGATCCGTCTTACGCCTGATGACGAACTTTCCTCCTTGATAATCTTAAACACTCCGAGCTCAGAGGTGTTGGATGCGTGCGGGCCTCCACAAATTTCTTTCGAATGCTTTCCAATGGTATACACTTTGACCAAATTACCGTATTTGCTCTCGAATAATCCAATTGCTCCTGCTTCACGTGCTTGATCAATTGTCATTTCATCAAATGTTATATCAGCTCTATCAGCAATTGCCTCATTAACTATGCGCTCAGTTGCCGCTATTTCCTCATCAGTCATTTTACGAGGAAACGAGAAATCGAATCGAAGCCGTTCTGATGTGATGTTACTGCCTTTTTGAGCTGCTGTATCACCCAGCAGCTTACGTAGTGCCGCATGAAGCAAATGAGTCGCTGTATGCAGCCTGGCTGTTTGTTCCGAATGATCTGCAAGGCCACCTTTGAACTTCTGCGCGGCGCCGGCTTGCGATAACTCTCTGTGTTTTTGGAAACGTTCCTGATAGCCTTCAAGATCGACGGAAATTGATCGTTCTTTTGCCAACTCCATGGTTAATTCAATTGGAAAGCCAAACGTATCATAAAGCTTGAAAGCTGACGCGCCATCTAGCTTCTCTTCACCAAGTGCACTGGCAAGTTTCTCGAATTCGCGCAATCCTTGGCTGAGAGTCTTATGGAAGCGCATCTCCTCTGCCTGCAGCTCGTCGATAATCAACGATCGGTTTGCTTTCAACTCCGGATACATAGGGTCATATTGATTAATCACCGTGTCAGCAATAACTGTTAGTCCGCCTTCTGCAATTCCAAGGTTCATTGAAAATCGAACTGCTCTGCGAATAAGTCGGCGTAGCACATACCCCTGATCGACATTGGATGGGGTCACACCCCTCGTATCGCCCAATATAAAGACAGCCGTCCGCGTATGATCGGCGATAATCCGATACGCTTTACTGTGCTCAATATAAGATTTATTCGAAAGCTGTTCAATGGCAGCGAAAATCGATGTAAACAAATCGCAATCGTATACCGTACCACCATTTAAAGCCACGAGCACACGTTCCAGTCCCATGCCAGTATCAACGTTTTTTTGAACCAATGGTTCAAACGCACCTTCAGCCGTCTTATTATATTGCATAAACACGTTGTTCCAAAACTCGACATAACGTCCACATCCGCATGCTGGAGAGCAATTCGGACCGCAGCGTTCTTTATCCTTAATAATGAAAATTTCAGTATCCGGTCCACATGGACCGGTCTGTCCAGCCGGACCCCACCAATTGTCCGTTTTTGGCAAGAAGAACAGTTCTTCCTCACGCTGCCCGAGCTCACGCCAGATTTCATATGATTCTGTGTCTCGTGGAGCATCCTTATCGCCTTCAAATACGGTTACGGCGATTTTATCCTGTGGAATACCCAGCCACTGCGGTGAAGTGACAAATTTCCAACTCCATTCAATTGCTTCACGCTTGAAGTAGTCTCCAAGCGACCAATTACCCATCATCTCAAAAAACGTACAATGTGTATCATCCCCGACGTCATCAATGTCACCCGTGCGAATGCACTTTTGAATATTCGTCAGTCGAGAACCGGCCGGATGCTTCTCCCCTAATAAATAGGGCACCAGGGGATGCATTCCGGCTGTTGTAAACAGGACTGTTGGGTCATTCTCAGGAATGACGGAGGCGCTTTGAATAACAGCATGACCATTTTCTTGGAAAAAAGCAATGTACTTTGAACGGATCTCATTGGATGTGTATACTTTCAATATTTGTTTCCCCTTTCGTTTTGCCCGGAAAATAAAAAAAAGCCCCAAAAAATGGGACGATTTAATCGCGGTACCACCCAAGTTATTGTACTCGTACAAACCGTACAATCGGCTTCATCGACAATAACGGGTCGAACCGGCGGGTGTTAATCGCACTCAGGAACCGGCAATATGCCGCGGCTCGCAGGATAGTCGCACCTAAGTCCATCCCTCTCTGAGCAAGCCGTCTAACATACCTTGTTCTATCATCGATTTTTTATTTCGGACAAATGAGTTGAAATGATTGTAACAATATGGAACGAAAAAATCAACGGATACGATTAGCAAGACATCGAACTAGCCGCCCATTTTAACGACTATTTCGTTTTTTGCTGATCTTTCTCGACTTGTTTCTTAATTTCCTCACTATGCTCTTTTACCGGTTGGTAATTGCAAGCAGTTAAAAGAAATGCGACTAAAATCACAGATAAAAATGTCTTCATCGTTTTCCTCCATTTGTAATCAATTCTATAAATAATGTGTTCCATTGAACAAAATATATGCGACATCTCATCGACCATTGATTTGACCCGATTATTTTGCCCTAATTGCGGAAACCATAAGATTGCAGAATAATTCGGATTGGAGATCATTCCATGAAGATAATTGTTGCTTATATCTCCATTTTGTTACTGAGCTTGTCCTTTTTGGTTATAGCAGATGTACTTGCAGGGATGCCGCTTTCAACAGCGATTCATGTTCAAATAGAATCGTTCAATGTCTCATCCTTATCAGAAAACGTTGCTATTGTTTTATTGATGATCATCCCCATTCTAACCCCGTTTATGAAAAAGCTGTGTAATCCAAAATAATCGAAGACGTTCTTTACGATTTGAAAAAATAGGGTCTGCCTCTCATCCCTGTACGACGGATGAACGCTTTTACCTCAACCTCGACTTTACTTTCAGCAAACATTTCCGGCCATTTCTCCTTGCGTTCTATCTCCTTCCATAGCTTAGGGTAAGAACGCCTTACTGCATCGCCAAAGCCAAATATATCGCTCTTCCTGCTTTGAGCCACCTTGACGGCCTTCATGACTTCCTCTTCTGTCTCTTTTGCCCATTGCTTTTGCAGGTTGGTGATCTCTTCACGTTTATTCAAGTCAATCGAACATTGAACCTCGTTCACGACTCCTGCCTCATCGATGCGGATGCGGAATACCGGATGTCCGTCTTTCATGTTCACCTTGACTTTTGTCCTGGACCGAATCAGTTCAACCGCAGTGCCTTCCACTATATCCTTGCAGGCAATATTTACAGCTGTGCGTTTCATTTTATTTTGAACCCATAAGGTCCCTCGCGCTTCCTCCCCATCCAACCACTTGTTCAGCTTTTTGCCTTTAAATAAGGCAATTCCCTCAATCTTGATTACAGCAGGCAAACTCGTATGCTCCAGATTCGCTTTCGTTTCCCCGATTTTTGGATCACCTACGATTCGAACGCCGCTTATAGCCGTTTCACCCGTTCCTTGCAGAGCTTTGATTACATCCAGCAATTCAACAACCACGCTTTGCCCCCATTCTTTAGATGTGAGCGCCAATTTATTGGCGAGCGCTCCGGCTTGAGAGTATTCCGCCGGCGATAAGACTCTTAGAACGGAATCCGCACTGGTTCCTCTCGCAATAAGAATGGGGGAGGTCAAACTGAATTTGGGGACCCTTTCGAAGAAATCAAACAATTCCCCAATACCGGCTTTTGCCATAGATTCACCTATAATCAAATACTGTATATGAGCAAAGAACAGTTCCCTGGGTACTTTCTGTGATGCTTTACGCATGGCTCCGAATAACGTATGATCCGTATCTGAATGAACAATAACCGGTATCCCCCCTGCACCGCCCTTCCTACCTATGGACACGGAGCTCGGAATTATGATTTGGAAGGTTACCCGATATTCATTCGTTTTCTGCACCTTATCAATTCCCATCCCCCTGACGATTGACTGCTTATTTATCTCTCTGCTGTTCCAGCAGCCGGTCAACAGCAGCACTACGGACAGGAACATGATTATAGTTATTAGCTTCGTTGCTTTCATTCGGATCCCCTTCCGTTTTGTTCATTTTGGGGAGATGGCTGACTGGCTTCGTCCACATTCACGAGGCTGCTTTGACTGCTCAAGCGGGGGCGGAAAAAATAGGATCTAAAAGGGAAACGAACCAAAGTATCCTTTTGATCCTCCGGTATGAATGGTGCCAATGGAGACATATACGGAATACCGAATGAGTTTAACCCGCACATATGCGCCAAAATGATAATACTTAGCACAACGATTCCGAAAAAACCCAGGAATCCGGAGGCAATTATCATCGTGAACCGCAGCAAACGAATGGACAAAGCCATACTATAAGCCGGTGTCGTAAAGCTGGAAATACCCGTTAATGCAACTACAATGACCATCGCCGGTGTAATAATCCCCGCTTCAACCGCCGCTTGTCCTAAGACGAGGGCGCCTACGATGGAAACCGCTTGACCGACTGCGCGCGGCAGGCGAATACCGGCCTCCCGTAAAATCTCGAAGGTCACTTCCATCATTAATGCCTCGACGAAAGCAGGGAATGGGACGCTTTCTCTCTGGGCCGCCAGGCTAATATAGAGTGTCGTCGGAATCATTTCTTGATGGAAAGTAATGAAGGAAACATAAATTGCGGGGAAAAATAAAGAAATGATCAGCGCAGCATATCTTAATAAGCGTATTACCGTTGCTACTTCAAAACGATGATAGTAGTCTTCAACAACTTGAAAAAAGCCAAAAAACGACATGGGAGCGATCAAGATAAAGGGAGTGCCATCCACAAATATCGCAATTCTTCCTTCCAATAGATTACTCGCAACCGAATCCGGCCGCTCCGTATTGTGAATCGTTGGAAAAATCGTATAGGACTTATCCTGAATCAGTTGTTCGATATAGCCTGACTCCAGGATGGAGTCAAAATCAATCCCATTCAATCTTTTCTTTATTTCCTGTACAATCTTATCGTCAGCCACTCCTTTGATATACATAATGGCGACATCTGTTTGTGTTACCTTGCCGATTCTCATGCTCTCCAGCCATAAATTAGAGCTCTTGATTCTGCGGCGCACAAGGGCTACATTTGTCCCAATGCTCTCGGTAAACCCATCCTTCGGGCCACGAATGACCACCTGGGATGACGGCTCGGTTACTGCCCGCAATTCCCCTCCTTTGGTGCCGCAACCGATTGCTTCCGTCCAACCGTCTATGAAGATGGCCGCGTTTCCTGACATGATAGACAGGAGAGCCTCATTCCAACCTTTGATGACTTTGACTTCGCCAATCGACAAAGCGTTGTTCCGGATAAAATCAAACATACTCTTATCAGAAGCCATGTCTTTATTGGTCTCTATCGCTGTGTCAATCATCAGGGAGTGAAGGATAAACTCATTGACCATGCCCATGTCGGTTATTCCGTTCATATAAACCATGGCGACTTGAGAATGTGAACTTCCTACTTCAAATTCGCGTATCGTAATATCGGGGCTGTGACCAAGCTGTGTTCTGATATGATGCAGGTTGTCAGCTAATTGCGGATATAGAGAAAGGCTTCCTGAATGATTACGGACCTCATCTCCTTTCGATCCTTCACTGCCGGACATCCCTTTACTTTGAAATCTATTCCGAGGAAACACCATCTCACCCCTTGATTTTCGTTATAGGCTGAATCGCTTTGCGTATCAGATAACCTTCTGATTGTGCCCAAAGATTCCATGTGATGTGACTACATATTGCGATACAGCCGGAATCGCTTGCGAATCAAATGAATGATAAAGAGCAGCACCGGAATAAGACAGCTAAATAAAGGTTGAATGACCTGGAGCGCCGGACCTACTCCCTCCTGATTATGTTCCGGAAGACTCCATGCTGAAACGATGGAGACAAACATAATGATGATTCCGATCGGGTATGCCAACTTTCGTTGTTCCACGACTTTGAATACATCCGCTGCCACGGCTAATGCGGCATAGGCGTATATGGTCATTTTGAAGAAAACGCCGATAATCAATGCCAAAATGACAAAAGCATCTAAGTGCTGGATGAAACCCGCGATGTTGATCATGCTGATCGTGGTGAACAACGGGAAAACGGCGCGGCCGTATACATCCGCCCCGAGTACTGAAATTTCTATGGCATGCGTGTAGCTGAGCATAGCACTGCTGAGTAAAATGGCGATGATACCTGTTTTTCTTGCTGTTTGAAGCTTTTTCAAATGGGGAAGAATCGTCGTGAAGCAAACCAATTCCGCAAATGGGAATACAAACGTATACGGATAAGCCGCATGGAAGATTGAACCCCAGCCCCCTCCGCCAGTCAAAGGAAGCAAATTTTTCAAATCGATTTTGCCGGAAAATATGAGCAGCACATGACTGATCAGTCCCAAGCCAAGCGTGCAAATCAAATAAATTTCACCTAGTCGAAACAACACCTCGATCCCTTTGCGCAGCACATAAATAACAGCCATAATCATTGCAGTGTGAATCACAAGGGACGGTGTCAGATTATATGAAGATGAAATAAGCAGATCCCCAACTTCCCTCAAATTTCGAGCAGAGACATAAATGAAGAATGAGATGTATATAACGCAAAGCGGCCAGCCCAAGTAAGCTCCTACTATTTTGCGGATGTAGCCGCTTAAGATCAAATTCGGATTTTGCCGGAACAAGTAGTCGAAAATAACATATAACAAGAGGCCTGCGGGCAGCGCAACGAGGATAGTCAACCAAGCCCCTTCTTCAGCCTTCAATCCAATTGGGACCACCAACGCGCTGCCGAATTCAAATAAAATGATCATGGCAAATAGTTGGGCCGAGCTGATTACGCCTGTTTCTTTCATAATGATCCGTTCACCTTTCCGAACTCCAATAAATTCTTCTATATAATTCCAGAAGCCATTGGAAATTATACACTGGCTTTTCATTTCGGTTAAAGCTAATACTTCATAAACGTAATCCTAAATGTAGTTGATTTTGAATATTCGCTCTCAACTTGAATCATTGCATGATGGGCTTCAAAAATGGCCTTTGCGAGTGCAAGCCCAATTCCCATAGAATGTGAGTGCATTTATCTCTGGATACAAGGCTGCTAAGAAGGAACAGCGGTTACCGTTAGATCTTGATGATGCCGCCAGTCGTTTCGCCAATGGACATTATGTTGAGCAATCGATGCCAGGTCCTAATAGAGAACGTGATAAGATGGTTAGTGATGCTATCGCTAAACTGAAAACTGAACGTACTGGTGCTAAGGCTCGCTAATATAGCGGGCTTTTTTGTTTGCTTATAACGTAATTAATAATGAATTTTTTTACAACAACAACACGCTATGAAGAAACCCAACACATCGGTAAAGCCCGTCTGAGAGATACTGAGCAAAAGAGCGCTGTCAGCATTACATACAAAAAGAAAACCACATAGAGTTGTTGTTACAACTCGTACGTGGTGGCAATGTTCTTTGCGAAATCAATACCCAAAAAACAGTCTATTATTTACTTTAGTTACAACTTTATCCATACTAGAGGGAAAGGAGCTTAATAGCCCCACCAGCTCTTAAGGAACAGGAGTTAGTGTTGTGATTTTAACTGTTTCTGAACCGAGAACTCTCTGAGCTGCAATAAGGTTTCCATTAGCATCTGTCGAAAAAATATTAGCTGTAAAATCAACACCTGAAGTTCCATCAGCTTGAAACTCAAAAGCTTTGGCTCCAGCAATATCATAGGTCTTAATGATATTAGCAAGGGGCGGTATCGAAAATAGCTCATGTGCAATAGGTGTCTTTACAATCCCACTTCCAGTAATTATGAATACTTCAAGTTCAAATGTAACTGATTGTACAGCACTATCGTTGCTTATATCAAAAGTTAAAGTGGTAGCATTATCATTATTAAGAATAGGACCCGTTGTTCTTGGCATTTTTCTCCTCCTTGTACTTAAATAATGATTATTACGAAACAGGCTTTAATTGTGAAATCATTTGGGTTTCAATGCTCAGGACTCTTTGGGCTCCAATGCTGTTACCACTTGAATCTAGAGAGAAGACATTTATTATTACGTCAGGCGACATTATACTGCACTTCAAAAGAAGCAGCTCCCAGAACACTATAAGTCTTGATTTCAGTAATTAGCGGAGGTATCGAAAAAAGTTCAAGTACAATTGGTGTTAATTCCCCTCCAAGTCGGACAAATACCTGAAGTTCAACAATTCCTGTAGTACTAACATCATCATTGCTCAGTATAACGGTTACCATAGCTGCTGGATTTGGTCCATTATTCTGAATAACCCCGGTTGAATTAGCCATAGGACTTCCCCCCTCTTAAATTTTATAAAATAATATATATGCAGTAATGAATTTATTGCTTGTACAAAATCACCACCAGACAGGCAATTACAAGTACATCCATTGTGCATGCTTAACATCGAACAATGACAAATACTTGATCCCATAACAAAAAAAGCCGCTATTTGCGGCTTTAAATGGGACTATGTTTTTGATTTCCGACTATCGAGTTTACTTTTATAAAAGAAGCACTTTACTCCTCAAACAAATTTTCTCCTCTATGCAGCCGCCAGGCAATCCTAGCTGTGTGCGGAGTTTCCCGGGCGGTCGGAGCATGGGCAGCCAAATAGCGTGTGGCAGCGAGCAGCAGCGTCTCCTTGGCATGCTCTGCGAAAGGATCGTTCCGGCCGCTCCAATTATCATAGGCTGTCATTGCCGCTTCATAGAGCTGAAAGGAGTGAAATTCCGCATCCTCTCTCAGCAACGCATGACCTAACGTGTTCATCAGTGCTGAACGATCACCGCCTGCCTGTAAATAATGGACAACCCATTGCGCAGTCTCGTTCACCTGCTGCCTCTGATCCATAAGCTGCAGCAGATCATCCAGCTCCAGGCTCTTACCGGCTGGATTGGGCTTAGGCCGGGCTGCGGGAGGAACATTGAGGAAACGGTCCAGATATACACTGATTGCTCCATAAAATATCGCCCTAAACAGCGGTTGTTGACCGCGGGCTACGGTTTCATTTACAGCCTGAGCATACGTGAAGGTATGCAGAACCGCAATCCAATCGCCAAAATCATTCTGCGTATGAAACCGTACAATACGCTCTGCCGCTGCCAATACGATAAGCCTCGAGAGCTGAAGCGGATCCTTCCCAGCCTTAATGAATTGCAGAAGGGTGTTTATCGTAACAAGCGGTTGATCGCTGAGTACAACGGCAACAATCTTTTCTTCCTCTTCCACAGAGATTGGTTGACGGGCAATTTCCCCCTCATAATGAACAGGAAGCTGACTGAACGCATCACGGAGTGGTTCGACCAGCTTGATGGGTGCTTGCCATTGATGCAGTTCTTCGCTTCGGGTTGGATTGCCCAGTAAAGGAACAAGTGAAGCAAGCACCTGCACCTTCTTCTCTGGACTGACAAAGCTTAGCGATTCGAATGCCTTGTTATGGAAATCCAATGTATGACCGCCATCCAGATAGAAGTGGTCGGTAACCGCCGTAAACATCATGTCCGCGAGTTCCTGATCAGAGGCGCCTTTGAAGATGGAAGTTAGCAGTATCCTCTCCGCCCCTTGTGTATCCCTAACCTCAATGCAATTCCGATACCAGGCAGTCAATCTCTCCTGAGGAACTTCCCCGCTCGGAAGCTGACCCAGGAGAGGACGTTCCGCCCGGCCGCTGCTGCTGCGTGCCACATGGTGCAGCCCTTGATACAGCGCCAGCAGCTTTCCCATCTTATCCAGCTTCGGCAGGACTCGTGTCATTGCCGTAAGGATCGTGAGTCCTGAATTCCAACCGCCGCTCAGACGCGTGCCGTACTCGATACCGATCCGGGCGATCTCAGCCGCCGGGACACCTGATTCCAGCAGGCCAACAATTGCTTTGGCAATGACAATGCCGATATTTTGCTCCAGACCGCTTTTTAATCGATCCAGCTGCTTTTCTGAATCCCGGACACTGCGGGAACGCGAACGTACCCATACACCTTCATCCTCTATTTTCACTTCATGCGATGGTACATCATCTGCCCAGGGGTCAAGCGTCCCTCCACTGCATACATCAAATCTTGCATGATGCCAATGACAGGTAAGAATACCATCGCATAAACTTCCTACATGCAGCGGAAACCCCAGATGAGGACAGCGGTTATCCACCGCATATACCTGCTCTTCATGATAGAAAACGGCGATACCGCCTTTAATGACAGTGGCTTTCTCTTGTTGAATCGTTTTCAACGTTCCAGCGAATAACCATTCTTCCTTGTCGGCTGCCGTACTCATTTGAAACAAACCCCTTTCGGCTCGTTTAATAAGCTTTCACCCTTATTATACCAGTCAGAAACGGTTTCAGGGCTAATTCCGATCAACATTTTAAATCACAATGAGAGATTCCAGCGGCGACTGAAGGAAATAAGAGACTAAACCTCCAGTTCTCTTTTCTCGAAGTAGTGAATAGGGCGGATCTCAATTCCCCAGCCAAACTGCTCGCCTGCACCAACTTGCGTGGCTGGATGCAAGGAAGCCACACGGATTGCTTCCTCCATGTCACGCGCTTCTATGATGAACGCGCTACCAATCATCTCCTTGGTTTCGATAAAAGGACCATCGATCACCCTCACCTTTCCGTTCGCACCCCGCAAGCATTTGGCCTCCAAGGAAAGGCCGGCATCGATGATCACTTGTCCGCTCTTGTAGAGTTCCTCGAGGTGGGGCTGACAATCGCCCATGACTGCATCGACCTCCGCCTTAGGACGGGAATCCATTTTCTCTGGTTCTAAGTAACCCAAACATAAGTATTTCATTTTAATTCTCCTTTACATGGTTGGATTTTGGCTTGCAATCATTCTTGGACAATCAGTGACAAGGTTTCCGGGTCGAATCGACTGGTTTTATTCTTGCCTCTATTAAGTCGACGAACGGCATACTGCAAAGTCGACACATCCTCAAATAAAATTTTTAAAAAATATCCCTCCCTGTCAACAAGGTTAAGTTCATCTTACAGATGTCCTTTTTGTCTTGTCTACCAAAAGGGGTTAATTCCCATAGGGTTCATGAGGGGAGTGCATCCGGGGATAAGGGGAATCAGCCTCGGGACAGAGCGATCTAGGGAGAGATCCATGACTGCCAATCAACCTGCTTCGGCATCTTCGCTGCTAAGCAACCGATTCGTGCAAGCGATTTTGATATCTACGTTGTTTTTGCAAATTGGTATTTGGGTGCGAAATATCGCCATCCTGCTTTACGTCAAAAAAATGACTAAAGACGACGCGTTCGCCGTTTCCCTCATCTCCGTCGCGGAGTTCGCGCCGATCTTCGTATTTTCGTTTATCGGAGGGACGTTCGCAGACCGCTGGTTATAATAAAAACAATATATATTTATTGTATAACGATAAATTATATGCTAAAATCATGTTGTCATTAAATAAGTGGAGGAGGTGTTATAAATGAATGTTAAACGAGGTTCAACCACTTTCTTAAAGGCAATTATTTTTCTGGCTGGAATTGCAGTGCTTGCTTTGTGTATATTTTTAGTGCCCCATATGGCGAATTTCGCAGCAAAATTGTATCCAAATATTGCCCTAATGAAATA
>NZ_JBHSOW010000049.1:0-87021 GCF_042656405.1 Paenibacillus solisilvae
AGGCACATCCCCTCAAAAAAATGAGGGGATGTGCCTTTTTATTCAGAAGGACTTTTTCAGTGGCCTCGGTTACATCCCAAGGAACTTTTTAATCTTCACTACAGAGGCTCTTTCTGACGCTCTACTTCCTGCAAATCGAATTACTTCCATTTTGCGAATACGGGTAGGGTTAGAGTGGTAGTGGTGTATATGGGCTTTTTTAGCGATTATGTTTGTATGGCTTCACCCGATATAAACAACCGCACCCCCGCGCCGAAATGCGTTAGGAAGCTCGCTCTCCAGCAGCTCGAGCCTGCTTAGCATATGCTCCTGAGCGTCACCGCTAATCTTGGAGCGCACCCAGTCCTTCAAACGGGAAATCTCTTCCAGGACCGCTGGCGCATCCTCTCGCTCCACATCCGTGCCGTCTTGAAACAGAGCGATCCACTGGAGACCCAGCTCCTCAACCGCCGGCTCCCAGTACTTTTTATAAAAGGCCTCTGTCGCAATCGGCAGCATGAAATAGCGTTCGAATTCATTTTCGGGATCAATGATAATAGCGCTAATCGACATCTTATTTCACTCCAAATCGAATGGTAAATGTGTAATCAGGGAATTCCTGACGCAGACGGTTCAGACTGTTCTCTGCCGCGGCTCGCAGCTCCGGCGAGTCTCCGTCAAGCTGGAACTGGAAGTTGCGGATCCCCTTGATCTCATCCAGGGTCGGAATTTCCGATGTTCCATCCGGCGTTGTCCGAGTCCCGACTGCCTTCTCCAGCAAGTTGTTGATCCGCGTCCGCGTTTTCTGATAGAGCTGTTTATCGGTAAACTCCTGCGGCGTCTGCTGCGGCTTGCCGGTTTTGGGATGAATGCGATTCAATCCTTCGGCTGACTTCGCTTCATAGAAAATCCCGTTCTCGACATCAATACCGTCGAACTCTCCAAGTGCTCCGTTACGGCTGTCATGCAGCTCAACGCCTCTGTATTTTGCTCGACTCCAGTGCACATAATCGTCCGCGTCTTTCGGAGGAGCTTCTTCTTCCGCATCCGGTTTCTTGCTCGGCCCTTCTGCGTCCGGCTTGCGGGGCATGTCTGGATCAGGCTTGGTTCGGCGTTTGAACAGCTTCTCCAGCCAGTCCTTGAGCCGGCGTCCACCTTTCTTGGCTAGTCGATCCGCTAGACGCCCAAACGGTATGCGGCTGAGCGCAATAGCCAGCAGAGCCGAGATGGCATTCTCAGGTGTCAGCAGCCGCTTGGGATCCCGGATATCCTGAGCAATCTCGTGTCCGCTGCCTGGGATGCTCGCTGCAGTTAATGCAATCCCCAAAGCCGGCCAGAAGCCGACGAACAGAAGGGATAGAGCAAACGCCCCTAGCACGATAGCCCCCTTCTCCCCGAAGCTTAGACGATCCCACCAATTCTGCAGCGAGTCGAACATACAGGAAAAACACGCACTGTCGGCAGGATGAACAGCTGCCTGCCAATAGGCTATGCAGCCTGCAAGCAGACCTGCCCCGACCAGCAGAGCGGTCAGCCCTGCTGCCATCCGGTAGTGAATCCGCATCCGGCCGCGCAGATCCTCCTGGATGGAAACAGCCTCGGCATTTCCGTACAGCAGAGAGAATCCCATTTCCCGGCGCTCCCTAGTCCAGGCCATAACGCTTGCGAACCTCTCCCTCTTCAGCAGGAATGCCTCCCACATATACCACAGTTCCGAGAGCGGGTCGATAAATCGCTCGCCCTCCATCATCGGGAGCTTTCTCCTCACCCGAAAGAGTGCGATATAATCCAGGACTAGCGCCAGGACTAGCATAAGCAGGAAGATACTCTTCGTCTGATAGCCGCTCCCGGTCCATTCGTTGATCTTCATAATCCAGTCCGGCAGAGAGTTCTGTCCGTTATAAGCGGCGTGGTCCATGATCGACCAGGCCAGAAGCAGAGCAGGCAGGACATAAATAGCATTCGTCAGCCGCCTTCGGCCGCGCACGGCCATTCCGAGTCCCAGAGCAACCATTGCCGTGTGTACAGGATGGCTGACCGTCATGAGTGTAGGCAGGAAGCTCTCTTCGAACCGTCCGGGAAACAGAGTCCAGAAATCCCAGTGAATCGTCTCTCCTCCCAGCATCGTCGTGCTGTAACCGAACATCCGACCGAGTATTCCAGAGTTAAGCCACCTGCGGCTCAGCTCCTCCATGAGCTGGAAACCGACACCTCCGGCCGCTCCCGCCAGGGCATAGTCAGCCAAACTCATGGATGATGCCCGGCGTGAGAAGAGCAGATAAAACCCCAGAGGAAGCAGCTTCCACACCTCCTCGGCGATGGGGGTGAGCACCGCGGTCGACCAGGTATCCGAAGTCCGTCCGCCGATTAAACCGTGTGCCGTCATAAGCGTCAATGTCGTAATCGGGATCACGAGGAAGATACCGAGCAGCATGAACATCGCGGTTTGCTTCCAGGTAAATGTCTTACTTCGGCATAATAGCCAGAATTGCATCATCACATAGAACGACCACAGATACTGCACCAACATCGTTCTCGAATCCCGGTAAAGGAACAGGCCCACGATAAACAGCAGCAGCGACAGCCAGCACCAGATCGCGTAAATGGTTTTGAGCCACGGATAACGTTTGGGTATCCCCCGTACGAATTCATATACTGCTTCTGCGTAGTCTCTGACCCCGCTTCGGATCCGCCATATGGTATTCGTATCGATCCCTCCTAAACCCGGCTTTCCGTGTGAAAGCCAGCACAACCCTTCATATATCCGGATTTTTTAGTAACATGTAATAGATAATGTTCGGATTAATAATTTGGGTACACTACTCTACCTTCTATAACTTGGCTCGCGGCATTTTCTTCCACTTTAGAAGCCCTTATGTTATTAAACTTTCGTTTCCATAGTTAAACAACGAATTGTTGGTTGATAACTGAAAAAAGGCACCACTGCACGATGGTACGTGCTGCAGCACTTTTTCGTCTCATTCCTCCACGATTGCGACCGGACGGGCCCAGCCTGCACTCGCCATTTCTACTTTGATCGGAAAGCAGCAGACTTTGAAGCCGAACGGCTTCGGAATTTTATCCAAATTGGCCAGTTTTTCGATCTGGCAATATTCCCTGTCCTTGCCGACATAATGCGCTGCCCATAGGACGCCTTCCTTCGGCTGCTTTTTATACGCCTCGGCTTGCAGGTTAAGCGGAATATCCCAGCCCCAGCCGTCAGTACCGACTACCTTGATGCCTTGATCCAGCAGCCACAACGTAGCATCTGCCGATACTCCGGCGTGAAGAAACGCATAATGTTCGTGGTACAGCCGTTTGTCCGCATCGCTCCGGATGAGAACGATATCGAACGGTTCCAACTCGGCGACCAGGTCATCCGTCGTAATTTCGTAACCAGGCGGCTTCGCGCTGAAGTCGAGTACCACACCGTCGGAATAAAACCATTCGAGCGGCATTTCATCAATGGTTCTTGCCTTCTTCCCTTCCGAAGTCGGCCAGTAATGCCATGGCGCGTCGATATGAGTACCCGCATGCGTATTCAGTGTCACCGTTTCCGTTGCCCACGCCTTGCATTCCGGAAAATCTTCCTGCTTAAGGCCTAGTGCCGCTGCCGCTTGCAGCGCTCCGTCTTCATGGGTCGCATACTCGATTTTTGCCGGCAGCGGCTCACGGATGCGCGGACTAATCGGCACGCTCAAGTCAATAAGCTTCATCACGAATTCCCCTTCCTCGTCTTAAAAATTCAAACCCATTATACCATATTGCTCCAACTGCCAATTCCCGTTAGGTTATAGAAATAACCTCCGTTTCATAAAGCCCTTACATGGAGGATATTTGGTTCTAACCATGTTGCTGATATTTGCCTGCTAGTAAAGTAAAGGCACCCGGCCACTTAGACCGGTTGCCTTCTCCTTATGTTTATTGGAATCTTTTTTCAGTTAGATTAATGTTTATATCGGGATTTTAAGAGCAAATAAATGTCGAGTAAGATGCCGATTATTACCGCTAAATAAAATTCGTCTAATGCAATTGATCTGTGGAATAACCAAGATAGAATCAATCCCATTAATCCAAAAACAATTGAGTTTCTCATAATAAACCTCCAATCGGATCGGATCCATCGCTGCGCTTTCTTTTCCGTTTGTTCAACAAGTACTCAGAGCCCAAGTTTTTGTTCCAGTTCACTCTTCTGACGCAGGTGATGGCGGAAATGCATGCCGACTAGATCGAACCAATCCTTCGCGTTCAGCCAGCCAAAGCCATCATGTTTAGCTTTGTAGTTTGGGTTTATACGATCTAATTTCCCTTCCCATTCTCTCATTCGCTGCAGTACTTGATCGAGTCCGCGCCTAAGGTCTTCTTTACTTTCCGAATTGCTGGGGGTGTTTTCTGGCCCGTCCGGCAACTTGATTTTAATCGGCGGGAATCCGCCGAGTTTGAACAGCTCCTTGCCAGCCTCCGTCTTCCCGAGCATTTGCTCGACACCTGCTGTCGCACAAATTTCCACTTGGTCAAGGTAATCAAGAGCAGCGAGGATCAGGTGGTTATACAATTGGCTGAGTGACCAAGCCCCTTGCGATGTTATTTGCCTTAGCTGCTGCAGTGAATAACTTTGCAGATCGCTTTTGTATATTTCAATCCATTGCTGATCGCTCAAATTAAATTCCTCCGTTAAGCTCGATCAAATTCCCAGCGGGATCGCGAAAATAGGCTACACGATGACCCCATTCAGGCGTGTCATGCGGTTCCTTTACAAATTCAACATCTTGGCTCTTCAATTGATCGTAAGCTGCATCAACATCATCAACTCTGAAAATAATGGAAACCTGATCATTGACACTGAACTCATTCCGCTTACGCGAGTCTTTAATAGGTTCGCTTACCATCGGAGGCTCTAACGCAATATTGATGTCTCCCGTTTGAAACTCAGCATATGGAGTGTCTTCATTTCCATGGAGGACTTTGAGTCCCAGGATGTCTCGGTAAAACAAAAAGCATTCTCGAACATTCGGCACTATTAAGCGTACATGTGAAATTTTCAAGTTATTCCCTCCGCTGAACATAGTATTCGTGCTAAGATGTTTCGATCCTTCCAAAGAATAACATGCAATCGGCACAAGGATTTCTTATGGATTGCGGTTTTCTAGATTTGGATTCATTTTATATTTGGTATATAGCGGATATTGCTAGGCTGCCACAGAACCATCTGCACGCCCTGGGAATCATTACGTTGTCTTCCCCGTTAGGATTATTGATGTTTTGGTACTGGCACGTTGATTTTTTGCTTCTGGTTGATCTTCTGTAAATTCGATACTTTCCGGAGGCAACGCAACCTCCACATCGTAAGTACCGGTGAGCGCAGGTTCAAGTTTGGAATTAATCCATTGTTTCGGAATGAAAATCCATTTGTCTTCAACAGTTTGAGCAGGTGCCAATATAGATGTACCCAGATCAGACGTACAAGCCTCGCCTTGCTTTATCGCCAAGCTTGTATTCGATTCTTGATGAACGATGTCAATAACCACGTGGTTCGGACAGCTGGAACTGCCCGAAACATACGTCATCGTCTCTTTTCCTATGTTCGTCACCTTTGCGTAAACCTCAATTTCATTGTCCAAATCAAACTGGTTTTTGCTCAATTGAATCTCATACACTAGGTCCCCGATGGTTTCTTTATGATGAATCGGAACGATCTTTATTGACTTCTGCGGCTCCTTCTTCGTGAAACCCTCATTAGCCATAACAGCACTTGCTATACCCGCTATTCCCAAAACTGCTACAAGACCAAGAATAACTTTCTTTTTCACAGTAACGCTCCGTTCTATGAACAATGAGATGAATTTAAATAATAAGACGCCGGTCCCTACTATAATGTTTCTATACTAATATTGGATAATATTCAGTTGTACTGCCTTTTACTTCAATAGAAAGAGGAGCTGCCGCATAGCATGCTCCTCCAGTAGCGCGTTCCGCTAGTTTTAGTTCATCTCTAGTCAACTAAGTCTCCGGATCATTCAACAGAGAACTTCGACGGTAAATCCGCCCGGGGCTTCAACATAGAATGTCCAACCATGCAACCTTTGCGGCGGATCCACATCAAAGCCATCAGCCTTCAAGCGTTGATTGATCTCGTTCACCCGTTCTTCGCTCTCCTGAATGAAGCCGATATGAAAGGTCTTGGGATAGCTGACTTGAGTACCTTTCATCAATGTAAGCACTAACCCGTTGTCATCAGATAGTAAAGCGAATGAATTACCGCGCGTATCCCTGGTTTTTATTTCGAAATATTTCTCCAAGAACTCTCGAGCCTCTTTAACGTCGTTGACTGTGAGATTGAGATGGTTTAGTTTCATAGCATACACCTTCTCTTCTTAGTAATTTATTCCTTATTCTACCACAAAATGCTGCCCGGTAGTGTAACGTATGGCTGACCAAGATGCAGCCCTCGATAATGCGTGAACGACAGTAGGAACGATCTGTTATATGATGTTGACTCTCAACTTCTTTATTGTTATACATGATTCCATTTCCATCGGGGACTGCAATATATCCTTTGAGCTGCACCATAATTTTTAAATAATCCCACACCAATTTTAGTTCTTCCGTGTCTAATTGTTTTATTATTTTCCATGAGTTACCCTCTGTTTTCAATAAAGATGGAAAGCACCTTTTTCCACTATCCTGCCTGTGAGTTCAATACAATTCCACTCAGTCGAATCGTTTATTTCCACTCGACATCATCATTTACCACGAAAGAGAACCCTCCGCTTCCGGAGGGTTCTCTTTATAAGTGGTATAAAATCGATGTCAATCCTGCATAGCAGCACTGCCGCGCCGCATTTACGCTAGCTTATCGGAATAGCCGGCAGTTTAAGTAGAATCGTTACCGCTTCCGCTCTCGTTGCCGGGTCGTTTGGAACAAACACACCTCCGCTGCGGCCAGTGATGAGCGCGTGATCTTTAGTCGCCTTTACGCTGCCCTTGGCCCATTTCGGGATCGCGGCGTCGTCCTTAAATCCGGTTGTCGACCCGGCTTGGAGGTCGTACTTCATAGCTTTCGCAATTATTACAGCCATTTCGGATCGGGAAATAGGTGTGTTTGGCTTGAACGTGCCGTCGGTATAGCCGCTGACGATACCGGCTTTAACCGCTTGGGATATCCCGTTCACAGCCCATTTTCCGATTTGGTTGCTATCCTTGAAGGTGAGCGAAGCTCCATCCCCCTGCAGCTTCAAGGCATTCATCAGCATAACCGTGAATTCCACCCGGGTCAGGCTCTGATTTGGTTTGAACGTACCATCCGTATAACCGCGAATGATGCCGCTCGCTACCGCTTTTTCTATAGAGGACATCGCCCAGTGCCCTGCAATATCCTTCAATACCACCGGCTCTTCGACCGGTCCGCCTACGGCGCTGACGTCATCTTGAGCAATGTCCTGCCTGCCGAATTGCCAGAACCAGTCTTTTACCGTTTTGAAATCATTTGAGAAGGCCAGCGCAACGAGAAGCATCATGCGGGCATGCTGCGGATTGAGGCTATCGCCCGCAATAATGCCGTCCGTATCGCTCGGATACATCGTTCCGGAACCCGTTCTCGTAGTTGTCACAAAAATGACGCCTTTCTTGATCGCTTCCGCGCGCGCCGCACTCATCTTAGAAGAAATGCCACCTGCGCCCGTTCCGGCAGTGACGATGCCCTTCGCGCCGTCCGCCACCAGACCATTGATACCACCGCCTCCGGCATCCTGATAGGCATACGCGATCTCGACCATCGGCAGATCCGTTTTTTGGATTTTGCTCAAATCAAACGGCGTTGCCCACTCGGGCCGTCCCGCCTTTAATGCGCGGTCATTCAATCGATAGAGCGAGATGTTGTCTTGATCGATATATCCGAGCGCTCCGAAAATCGGAGTTCCGAACGTATCCAAACGCTGCGCGTTCAATTTCGTGACATCCCTGGCAGCTTGTATCACGTCATTCAGCATTACGACAGTGCCGTACCACTGGGTTTTATTGCTGCCCGCCAGCTTAATTGCGTTGTACAGATTCGCAGGAGCATCGGTACCGATGACGTCCCAGGGGCGCATCGCGCCCGTCACGACAACCGGCTTTCCGCTTCTGACCGTCAAATCGAGGAAGTAAGCAATATCTTCCATCGTGTCCGTTCCCGTCGTTACAACAACCCCATCATAGGTTTGCAGCGCCTGATCGACGGTAAGTGACAGATCATACAGATCGCCGATCGAATAGCTGCCGGAGCCTTTGTTGCCGAATTGATACGTGGACACATCGGAAATTTTATCTTTGCGCGGCAATTGGGCAACCATATCCTCGATCTTGTACGTGCCCGATTTATAGGTTTGCAGATTGGTCGGGTCTCCGTCGTTCGCTTGACCCGAAATCGTTCCTCCCGTTCCGATCACCAGAACGTTAGGCAGCGCGGATGCTTTGAATGCATCGGTTAGCGGTGGAAGCGGAAAAACAGGCGTTTGTACCGCTGCAGCGGTCGGAACGACGCCGACCGCGCCCGATAAGGGCACGATTAATGACAACGCAATTAGAAACGGAATGAGAAGCCTTTTCCCGAGTTTGCTTCTATGAATCGATATCATATGTCCTTACCTCCTGTATGTTATTGTTTCGTCACATTGATACCGACGTTCTGCGCTCCATATTTGGCAAACCAGCTTTTAATGACGGCTTGATCCTTCGAGAATGCTAACGACAGCAGGAGCATCATGCGCGCATGCTGCGCATTCAAGCTGTCGCCAGCAATAACACCGTCTGTGTCGCTTGGATACATCGTTCCCGAGCCCGTTCTCGTCGTCGTTACGAAAAGGACTCCCTGCTTGATCGCTTCCGTACGCGCGGCACTCATCTTGGAAGAAATGCCGCCTGCTCCGGTTCCAGACGTTACAATACCCTTCGCTCCGTCAACAACGAAGCCTTTGATGGCGCCGCCGCCTGCGTCTTGGTAGGCGTAAGCAATTTCGACGATCGGCAGATCGGTTTTCGCAATTTTGCTCAAATCATAAGGCGTGGACCAATCCGGTGTGCCGGCTTTGCTAACTCTGCCAGGCGCACGATAAATCGAGATGTTGTCCTGATCAATGTAACCGAGCGCTCCCAGGATCGGCGTCTCAAACGTATCCAAACGCTGCGCGTTGGTCTTCGTTACATCCCGGGCTGCCTGAACAATATCGTTCAGCATCAGCACGGTACCGAACCATTTGGTTTTGCCGCTGCCTGCCAGCTTGATTGCATTGTACAGGTTGGCGGGGGCATCGGTGCCGATAACGTCCCAAGGACGCATCGATCCTGTAATTACGACTGGCTTCTCGCTTCTTACCGTTAGATCGAGGAAGTATCCAATTTCCTCCATCGTATCCGTTCCTGTCGTCACGACTACGCTGTCGTAGGTTTTTAGCGCTTGGTCCACGGTGAGCGACAGATCGTATAAATCGCTGATCAAATAGCTTCCGGAACCTTTATTGCCGAATTGATAGGTGGATACATCGGCAATTTTCTCTTTTTTCGGCAGCTGGGCTACCATATCTTCAATCTTGTATGTACCCGATTTGTAGTCCTGCAGATTCGTAGGGTCCCCGTCGTTCGCTTGACCGGAAATCGTGCCGCCAGTTCCGATAACGAGTACGTTGGGTTTCGCTGTAGCATCCTTTACCTTGACATCCGGAATTGAAAATTTCTGTTGTACGATAGGGGTTGGAGCCGCATTCTCCGCATATGCTGCACCAGCAGTTGCGCCTAGCATAGCTACTGCAAGGAATGGAACGAGGACCTTTTTAAAGAAGAATTTCTTCCTAACTTTTGAAATCATGTAAATTACCTCCCGCTAAATAATAGATTTGAATAGCAAGTTTCTTTATAAAAGACACTCTTAAACAAAAAAATAAAATCTTCTAATTCAATGTCAGTTTCCCTCTCTTTGTATGATAGTTTCATATAACATGTTTCATTATAAACGACACTAGTAAACCAATACAATAGAGATTTTAATATTTAGTACACTATTTCATAAAATTACGTTATATTTCGTAACATTAAACGGAGTATATATTACATAATGATAGGTTTATGCCTGCTTTGTGATATTACCCCCCTTATGGTTGACAACGAAAAAAGGTCATCTGTTAAGATGACCTTATGATGTTTTTTACCGGAGGATTTTTGAATTTAGCTAAACGGAAGAACAAGGTGTATTCAGCAGATATAAAAGCGGAGATGGTTAGGCTTTATTTAGAGGAGGGGCTCTTAACCCCCTCGGTCAAATATGGCGGATCGGGACTTGTTTCTCAAACAGGATCGACACCTGCAGAAAGAAAATCGAAGACGGCGGATATGAACAGCTTGCCTGTAATCAGTATGGCCTGCTCATCGACGTCGAATTTCGGATGATGATGAGGGTATACCGCTCCTATTTCCTCTTTTCCCCCTCCCACGAAAAAGAAGGTGCCCGGCACACGCTGCAAATAATAGGAAAAATCCTCGCCCCCCATAATGGGGGTCATCCGTTTCACATTGTCCTCCCCGAGAATGGCTCTGGCCAGACGCTCCACTCTTTCGGTTTCCCGGGGGTCGTTGTTGACTGCCGGGTAACCCCTGTCGTACCTGTAAGCTGCCGTGGCTCCCATACCTTCGCAGGTTGAAGCAACAAGTTGTCCGATCGACTTTTCGATTAAACAGCGTACGCTTTCGTCGAAGGTGCGGACCGTTCCCGTTAGCTTGGCCGAATCGGATATGACATTAAATGCGTTCCCGGCTTGAAAAGAGCCTACCGTCACGACTGCCGGCTGAAGGGGATCGACACGCCGGCTGACGATTTGCTGCAGGCTGACGACGAGCTGGCTGCCCGCTACAAGCGAATCCACGGTCAAATGCGGCGTCGCGCCATGCCCGCCCTTGCCCTGGATCTCCACTTCAAAAGCATCCATCGCCGCCATCATATACCCTTCCCCGACACCAACGGTGCCGACCGGCTCGGTAGACCATACGTGTGCCCCGTAAATAACGTCTACTCCTTTCAGGCATCCGTCCTCAATCATCGATATGGCTCCGCCAGGGGGGAGCTCTTCAGCGAATTGGTGGATAAAGACGACAGTACCCGGAAGCTCATCCTTTACTTCGCTCAGCACCTTGGCCACACCGAGCAAAGCGGCCGTATGGAGATCATGGCCGCAGGCGTGCATAACACCGGGAATGCGGGACTTGTAGTCCACATTCGTCTCCTCCTGAATGGGCAGCGCGTCAAAATCCGCGCGCAGAGCTACCGTTCTGCCAGGCTTCCCGCCCTCAAGGCGTGCGACGACCCCTCTGCCCCCAACCTTCGTCCGTACCTCCAATCCGAGACCTTGTAAATAATCGGCTATCTTTCTCGGTGTATGTACTTCCTGGAACGAAAGCTCGGGATACATATGCAAGTCGCGACGAAACCGGACCAATTCCGGAAACAGTTGCTCCAGCCCGGCAAACAGCTGCTCGATACGTTTTGGCTCCATGGCTCAACCCCCCTGTCAACCATGTGCATGCGCAGCATCGTAAAGAGCATAACCAATACTGCTCATCACCCGTTTCGCATCCGCACGATCTTTGATATCCTTGCCGAACACAGATACCGCAAACGTATGACCGGGCAGATACAGAAGCCCTGCGTCATGCTCCCGGCCTGGAACAAATCCCGTTTTATGGGCCATTTCCCATTTCGGGATGGAGCCGAGAGGCCCTTCCGGGTAAGGAAGCAGGCCCGGAAGCCCGTCGTTGAACTTCTGCTGCTTCATAATGCCGATCATGTGCCGACAGGCATTCCAGGAAACAATTTTCCCCTGTGCAATCTTCTTCATATGTTCGGTTATATCGCGCGCGGTAATCAAATTGTCGCCCGTTTCGCCTTTGGCCGGCATAATTTGCAGCTTATGGTGGAATTCGCAGCCCGTCATCCCGAATTCGCGCATCGCCTGCTGTACAGCCTCGATGCCGATCCGGTCGACCAGCATATTGGTCGCCGTATTATCGCTTTCGATAATCATAAGGACGATCAGATCATAGATCGACATGTCAAAATTCGGGGTCAGATTCTGCAGAATGCCCGATCCGGTCACCATATCCTGAGCGCGCACTACCATTTTTTCGCTTAAGGATATACGGCCTTTCTCGACCTGATCGAAAACAGCTGACATTATCGGAACTTTAATGATGCTGGCGGCATAAAAGCTCTCGTCAGGTTGATGAAAGAAATAATCGTCCGTTTCAAAATGATAAACAGCAACGCCGTAAGTTGCATTTCCGCCATCAATAATGTTCTGCAATACCTCTTGCAATCGCTTCAGCAACCAGATTCCCTCCCTTATTTACGCACTAAATGAACCAATTTCTTATGAAATACCGTTTACCGGTATCGGCACGCTTCCACGAATGCTTGAAACAAGCGGTTCGAAGGTTCGTCAATATGAATCCGGTTTTCGGGATGCCACTGAACTCCGACCGCAAAACGGTGCGATTCACTCTCGAACGCTTCCGGTATACCGTCCGGGGCAACGGCCGTAATTTTGAAGCCTCTGCCGACAGCGCGGTTCGCCTGATGATGATAGCTGTTGATCAGACATTCTTCAGATTGTACGATCTCATGCAGCTTCGAGCCGCTTGCAACCTTGATCGTATGGCTTGCATGATACTGAGGCGCGTTTTGACTATGCTGAATCACATCCGTCACCTGCGTATAGATGTCCTGATACATCGTTCCCCCGGTCGCCACATTCAGAATTTGCGCTCCGCGGCAAATGCCGAAAACCGGTTTGTCCAAGGACAGCACGGAGAGGATTAAGCGGATTTCAAGCTCATCCCGCAGTGGATTGACCTTCCCCAGGCCTGGCAGAGGCTGTTCTCCGAAATAAAGCGGATTAATATCATTTCCTCCGGACAGCAAAAGGCCGTCTAGCCGCACCGCCAGTTCATCGATGGCGTCAAGCTGCGCCGTAATCGGGATTACAAGTGGTTGACCACCGCTTTCATATACCGCTTCGGTCACGTCCATCGGACAAATGACACCCTTCGTCGGATCGTCGCCATGCGGCGATCCTGTAATGCCTATTAACGGCCTCAAGCCCATCACCTCTTCATTGTCGGCGGCCACCGAATCATACAAGCAGACGTCTTTTTACGAAACCTTGTACCACTGTGTGAAAATGGTCATACTCGTCCTTGAGTACGCTGTGGCTGCTGTTTTGGAAAATGACCAGCTCGCTGCTTGGAATATTGTCCGCGATCACATAGGATTCTTCCACCGGTGTGATCCAATCATGAATGGCGCCGATGATAAGCGTCGGCACCGGGATTGCGGCCAGCTTGTCGACCACATCGTACTTCTTCAAAAATCCTCCAAAGCCTTCGTTAAGCGCTTCAAATGATCTTTGCTGCCTCATTTGGGCATTTACGGCTTTTTGCCGCTCCTCTTCGGAAGGGTTGGGGTTATAGGTATTGGAATAAAACGGACCCATTAATTCATAAAACCTCTTCAACTGCTCAAACGATTCGAATGCGCCGTTCCAGAGGATATCGCAAACGGCCTTCTGTTCAGGAGTGCCACTTTCTTCAACGATCCGCTTCGCTCCCTCAAGAAACCGGAAGCTTGGAGATGTCGTTACCAGCAGGAGCGCTTTCAAGTTGTCCGGATATTTGACCGCATAGCTCAGCGCTACCATACCGCCGTACGACTGGCCTAGGAGGACGATTTGTTTGAGCCCAAGAAATTGGCGCAATGCCTCCAGATCCTCCACGTTATTTTCAAGTGAATACGTGGATTGCGGCCCCCTGTCGGACAAACCGCTTCCCCGGTTATCGATATAGACAAGCTGCATATACTCCGAAATTGGGCTGAGTGCCGGTTTATATATGGTATGATCGCCGCCCGGCCCGCCGTGCAGTACGAAGCAAACCGGCTTTTCTCTCAGAAGCGGACCGTCCGGGACGAACCCTGCGCCTTCAACATCAAAAAATATTCGAGTTCCGTTAATATTCGCGTACATGTCTGATCACCTCATCGTTCACTATTGGTCCTCAATAAAGATGGCAAGCTACCAATCTTCCCTCCACCTTCTTGAGCGGGGGTATTTCGGTCATGCATATGTCCATGCAGGCGGGACAACGCGGATGAAACTTGCAGCCGGCTGGCGGATTGGAAGGCGAAGGCAGATCCCCCTTCAGGAGGATGACTTCCTTCTTCTCATCCGGGTCAAGCCGAGGTATAGCGGATAGTAGCGTCTGCGTATACGGATGCAGCGGCTTCCGAAAGAGCTCAGACTTATCGGAGAGCTCAACGATTCCTCCGAGATACATAACGCCGACTCTGTCCGAAATATGCTCGACAACGCCAAGGTCATGGGAGATGAAAATATAGGTCAGTCCGAACTGCTTCTGCAAATCCTGCAGCAAATTCAAAATTTGCGATTGAATGGAGACGTCAAGCGCCGATACCGGCTCGTCGGCGATAATGAGCTGCGGCCTGAGCATAAGCGCACGTGCAATGCCAATCCGCTGCCTTTGCCCGCCGGAAAACTGGTGGGGATAGCGGTCCAGATGACTGACGCTCAGCCCGACAACTTCAATCGTCTCTTCAATGAGCGGCTTCCTCTGCTTTGCTTCGATCCGGTGGGCAATTAACGGTTCTGCCAAAATCTGGCGGACCGTAAGCTTCGGATTCAAGGTGGCGGACGGGTCCTGGAACACCATTTGCAGGTGACGCCTCATGCCGCGCATTTCTTTCGCATCAAGCCGTGTAATGTCCCTGCCTTGAAACAGGATCTGTCCTTCAGTCGGCTCCAGCAGCCGGAGAATCGCCCGGCCAACCGTCGATTTTCCGCACCCCGATTCACCAACGATGCCAAGAGTCTCGCCTTGTTTAACCGACAGGTCAATGCCATCGACCGCTTTGACAGAACCGGACTGCAGAAGCAGCCCTTTTTTCTTCATAAAATATTTCTTTAATCCTTTCACTTCCAAAAGGGGTGTATCCATCTAATCCCTCCTCTATCCTCAATCCCCGCCGTACAGCCAGCATTTGCAATGATGTCCCTCTTCGATCCGTATGGATTCCGGGTTTTTCTCCAAACAAACGGTCATCGCCTTGTCACAGCGGGGAGCGAATCTGCAGCCTGTCGGCTGCTCCCCTGGAGCCGGAACGCTGCCGGGAATCGTATAAAGGCGGTCAAGCCCCCTCGATTTTTGAGGCGTTGATCGGATCAAACCGATCGTATACGGATGCTTCGGATTTCTCAACAAGGTCCGAACGTCGGCCGATTCGATCACTTCCCCGGCGTACATAACCATCACCCTGTCGCACATCTCGGCTACCACACCCAAATCATGCGTGATGAGAATCAGCGACATGCCCAGCTCGTTCCGCAGCGTTGAGAGCAGGTCCAGAATTTGTGCCTGGATCGTAACATCCAGAGCGGTCGTCGGTTCATCGGCGATCAGCAGCTGGGGCTTGCAAGCGATCGCTATAGCAATCATAATCCGCTGGCGCATGCCGCCCGAAAGCTGATGCGGATATTCGCGGCAAATTTCGTCCCCTCTCGGAATACCTACCTGCCTGAGCAGCTCCAGCACAGTCTCTTTCGCTTCCGATCGTTTTAAGCCTCTGTGGAGGACAAGCACCTCGGTAATTTGCTTTCCGATGGTGAGCACAGGATTAAGAGAAGTCATCGGCTCCTGGAAAATCATCGCCATTCGGTTGCCCCTGATTTTGCGAAGCTCCTTCTCGTTTAGGCCAACCAGGTTTTGCCCGTCCAGTTCAACCCGCCCGTCCGCAATTGTCCCGTTTTTCGCCAGAAGGCGCATGATGGAGAGAGAGGTCACACTCTTCCCGCAGCCGGATTCGCCGACAATACCAAGTGCTTCGCCTTTGCCCACCTGCAAATCGACATGGTCCACAACGGTCACACGACCCGATTCGCCAGTAAATTGCACGGTCAATCCCTCTACATTCAATACATGTGCCATACTGCCCCTCCCTTTTCGGATCTTTTAAAACAATGACAGCTGTTGATCTTTCACATCAGTAATGAACATATGTCCAGGCGCATGGGTTATCATAAAATCCGCTTCAGAAGCTGCCGCCACAGCCTGAGGTGTTACACCGCAAGCCCAGAACACGGGCACTTCTCCTTCGTACAGCGGGACCGCATCTCCATAATCGGGTTTGTCCAAATCGGTTATGCCGATCAGTGCGGGATTTCCAATATGAATGGGAGTCCCGTGAACCGATGGATAACGGGAGGTGACGGTAACCGCCTTAGCCACCTGCCTGGAGGGGATCGGCCTCATGCTGACGACCATCGGCCCCGAGAAACGACCAGCCGGGCGGCACGGAATATTCGTCTTGTACATCGGAACGTTGCGGTTCAACTCGATCTGCCTGACGGGGATGTCATTCTCAAGCAACGATTTTTCGAAAGTAAAGCTGCACCCGAGCAGGAAAGCGACTAAATCATCCTGCCAATAGGACGTTATGTCCTCCGTCTGCTCGATAAGCTTTCCATGACGGTAAAGGTTGTATTTCGGGATATCGGTACGAAGGTCCGCACCCGGCGCGGTCAGCATCGGAACAGGCGAGCCCGCCTCCGTGACGTCGAGCAGCGGGCAAGGCTTCGGATTCCTCGTGCAAAACAGCAGGAAATCGTAAGCTGCTTCCTTATTCAAAACGACAAGATTGGCCTGAGCGTAATCAATTGAAATACCTGTGGTCGGCGTTGTGTGCTTACGCTCACGAATCCGCATTCTCGCCTCTTCTGGCGGCAAATGCCGCAAATCTCTCATTGTTCTCACTCCTTTCGGCCTCGGCAAGATCATATAGATGGCGGAGTTCGTTTACGACCTGCATCTGTTTGGAGATCGGCAGCCCGTCAACGGACATGGAAGCCGTCAGCGTTCTACCGTCCACAGCCCCCGCCTGAATAATGGCCTCAAGCATCGTTTTCTCCTGCTCCGCCTCGTGAAGCAGCTGTATTCTGGCGATACAGCTTAAAGCCGCAACGAGCCCGTAAGCCCCCCAATTCGAGATGCCGGCCACGATCAGGTAATCCGCCGGCGTGATGCAGCAAATCCGGTTGTACACGTCATCCCCGCATAGTGTGGAATACAGCTTTCCCATACCGAGCTCGTTGCCGCCGTCGCCTATCCCTATAGTTACAATCCCTCTATCCCGGGCCAGCAAGAACAGGGAATCGAATCTCGCGGTCGAATGGGTCAAATCACTTCCGAGCATGCTGTAATAGTTGCCGTCGACAGCGGCTCCCATCTGTTCGACCGCGATAAGATGCGTAAGATCGGCGTCAGCCAGCAGTTTTGGAAATATGTTGGACTCTTCGCCCTTCCCGATCGCCGTCACTTTTCCGGACAAACCCGCCTCTTGTGACGCGCGAGCCAATATAGCACAGTTGAACGGGCTTGTGAGCAAAGTTACCACGGCGCCGAGTTTCTCCAACGCACGAGCTAAAAATACGGTACCGAGCGGACCGTCTGTTTCACCGGACCCGCTTTTTTCAATATAAAAGCCTGAGACGATCAGCACGTGCCTGGCTTTCAGAAGCGAAATAGACGCGCCCTTCAATTGGCCGCCTAGGGCAAAAGTCGTCAGTCCCCTTCCGCCCGCATCGTCCCAAATCAAATTTTCTATTTGTTCGAATACGGATTCCATGCGTCCCTACACTCCCTAAAGCAATATCACGACATTTATGAGTTATGTTATAATGGAGTAAATAAAGTTCACATTCAGGAGCAAATCTCATGAATATCGATAATATTGAAGCTTTTGTTTACATTTTTCACCTTGGAAGCTTTAAAAAGGCAGCGGATGCGCTGTTTCTGACCCAACCGTCCGTTACAGCAAGAATTCAAACAATTGAGCGCGAAATGAACGCCAAATTGTTTTTCCGGGAAGGCAAGCAAATTACACTCACCGAGAAAGGAAAACTATTTCTCCCCTATGCCGAGAATATTCTCCAGTCCTATCAAGAGGCCAAGCACAACATGCTGAATCAGCCCAAGAGAAAAAGCGAGCTGAACATTGCCTGTTCACTGTCGGTTTCCACTTACATCATTCCTGAAATTCTAACTGCTTTCCGTGCCAAATTTCCGGATGTAATGATAAAAATATCCACCGGGCATTCGAATGACGTGCTGGAAAAAGTCATTAACAAGCAAGTAGACTTTGGAATTGCACGCTCGGTTTCCCATTCCAATATCGAATCGTCTCCCTTTTTTACGGATCCGATTCACTTGGTTGTGCCTCCCGGCCATCCATTTGCGGTCAATCCATCCAGTGTGACGATCGAAGAAGTCAGCCGCGAGCCGCTCATTTTTTTCGATCACGGATCGATTGACTGGATGATGATTCACGGGCTTTTCGAGTCGAAAAAGTTATCCCCGAACGTTGTTCTGGAGGTTGACAGCATGGAAGCTGCCAAGCAGATGGTCATAAAAGGAATCGGCATCAGCTTTCTTCCAGAGATGTGTGTACGGACCGAATTGGAAGAAGCGCAGTTATGCCAGATTACTATTTCTACTTCGGTCGAGCTTGAGCGTAAAATTGAATGCCTCTTTTTAAAGCAAAGCAAACGTCCTCCGTTTTTGAGCTTTTTTACGCATTTTATCCAAAGCCAGTCCAACCGGTTGAACAAGAATTAAGCTAATTCAGCGATTTCGGGTCCAAAATATCGCGAACCGCGTCTCCCAGCATATTTACGGCAAATACTACGGCTGTGACGGCAAGTCCAGGAAAGGTGGCCAGCCACCACGCATCGCGAATATATTCCTTGCCTTCACTCAGCATCGTCCCCCATTCCGGTGTCGGCGGCTGCGCACCCAGCCCGATAAATCCGAGCGCGGCGGTATCCAATATGGCGATCCCGATTAATAACGTCGTATACACGAGAAGTGTACTCATGATGTTTGGCATAATTTGATTCCACAAAATCCAGCCGTTCGAGCTGCCAAGCGCACGGCTTGCTTCCACATAACCGGACGATTTAATAGAGAGCGTTGCTCCTCTGGCCACCCTTGCAAAGGACGGGATCGATGAGATCCCGATTGCAATCATGGCATTTGCAAGGCTTGGCCCCAGGATGGCCACAATGGCCATCGCCATAATAATGCTGGGCAGCGCCAGTAAAATATCCATGATCCGCATCAGGATATTATCCAATACGCCGCCAATGAATGCGCTGGCGACGCCGATCAGCGTGCCGAGAACAAAAGTTATGGAAACGGCTATCACACCAACGATCAAAGTGATTCTCGTTCCGTAAAGCATGCGGGAAAACACATCCCGCCCCATGGCATCTGTGCCAAGCAGATGGTCGGCCGAGGGTCCCTGCAGCAAAGCATCATAATGCGGCTTCGTGGGATCATCCTGCGCGATCAAAGGACCGATGATGCCGATCACAATGATGATTAGCAAAAAAGCCAGACTGAATTTTGCTTTCGTATTGCGCATAACTTTCCTTACAACACCGTTTTTTTTCACGCTGCCAGCCTGCGGCCGCAAGCCTTCCACAACACCTTGTGAAGATGATTGAACCATTTGATTCGCCACGCTACGCCCCCTCCTGTTGACTGTCAAATTTGATCCGCGGATCGATCAGACTGTACAGGAGATCGACCAAAATATTGACCACCACAAATATGAAGCCAATAAACAGGATAATGCCTTGTATGAGCGGGAAATCCCTCGAGGCAATCGCGCTGATCGCCAGCGTTCCAAGCCCGGGCCAGTTGAATACCTGCTCAATGATTACTGTTCCGCCGAGCAGTGACGCCACCTGCAAGCCCACAATCGTAACTACGGGAATCATTGCATTGCGGAAAGCGTGGCCGAACAATACGGCTATTTCGCCCAAGCCTTTGGCTCGTGCGGTTCTTATAAAGTCAAGGGAAAGCACTTCAATCATCCCTGAGCGCGTCAGCCTGCTGATGACAGTCGATGCCAGAACGCCCAATGTGATCGCCGGCAGAACCAAATCGATCAGCCCCGTTCCGCCCGCAACAGGGAACCAGCCAAGATGCACGGCAAAAACCATGATCAGGATGAGCCCAAGCCAAAAGCTGGGTACGGAAACGCCAAAAGTCGTCAGGCTCATGGCAGTAAAGTCCAGAATGGAGTCCTTAAACCTGGCGGCCAATATCCCTATCGTCACACCGACCACAATCGCAATGGCCATTCCAGCGGACGCAAGCTTTACCGTTTCGGGAAATCTGTCGATAATTTCAATCAACACGGGACGTCCGGTTTTTAAAGAGTTGCCTAAATCCCCATGGAAGATGCCGCCCAAGTAATGACCGTACTGAACCCAAAGCGGCTTATTAAGCCCCAATTGATTCCTTAATTGTTCAACTTGTTCGACAGAAGCGTTCTCTCCGAGCATAATTCGGATCGGGTCGCCGGGAATCAGGTGGATCAAAAGAAACGAGAATACGGAAATACCAAACAGCACAATCAAACCGTAACCCATCCGTTTGAAAATAAACGGCCACATTATTGATTCACCCAAGCATCATAATATTGAAGACCCAAACCTCGCAGCGGATGGACGATCAAGCCTTGAACGCGCTTGTTCACAACACTGAACTGCTTCTCGGTGTAAAGCGGTACCCACCACGCCTGCTCGACCACATATTTTTGAATATCGGCATACACTTGCTTCCTGGCATCGCTGTCGACTGTGGTACGTCCTTTCACGAGTAGATCGTCAAGCTTCTGATCCTTGATGTAACTGAAGTTGAGGCCGCCTGTCTGACTGGAGTGCAAGAACAGGTACAGGACATCCGGATCGTTATACGTGTAGCCCATCAGAGTCAGATCGAAATTGCCTTTTGTGGCTGTATCGACCAGCGTTCCCCATTCCAGGTTCGTAATTTTGATTTCGATGCCGATCTCCTTGCACATCGCCTGAATGACCTGCGCCGCCTGGTCCCATACGCCGGTCATACTTAACAGCTCGAACGTGAGCGCCTTGCCGTCCTTTTCCCGCATGCCCTCGGAATTGAGCGTCCAGCCGGCCTGCTCCAGCTCCGATTTGGCTGCCTCAATGTCGTACTTATAGCCGTAATCCTCCACCGCTTTGTCGTAGCCAAAGTAGTTCGGCGGCAGCGGGCCGTATGCGGGAACGCCTTCGCCCTGAATAACGGCCTTCATCAGGTCATCCTTATTGATAACCATGTTGAGGGCCTTCCGGACATGAATGTCCTGCATCGCGGGCTTACGCGTATTCGTCATCAGGAATAGTCCAAGTCCGTTGCGAAGCATTTCCTTCACTTCAAAATCGGGATTATTTGTATACTTCTGTATGTCTTTTGCCGTAACCCCAGTGGCGATATCGATTGAGCCGCTGTCCAAAGCCGCCAATCGGGTCTGATTCTCCGAGATAAATTTATATACAAGCTTGTCCGGTCTGGGAGCCCCCTGATTCTGGTAAAAGGGCTCCGGCCACTTGAATGCGTCATTGCGTGCGAGAGTGATCGACTGACCGGTTACCCAGCTCTCAAACTTCCAAGGACCGACGCCGACCGGGTTGCGGCCGTATTGGTTGCCCGCCTTGTTAATCGCTTCCAGCGACAGCGGCTGCATAAACCCGGGGTCGCTTAAATATTGCAAGAGCGGAGCAAACGGTTCCTTCAACTGCAAAACCAAGGTTGTGGCGTCCGGCGCGGAGACCGATTGAACCTCCGCCAGATTGCTGCCTGCCACCTGTGCATTGGTTGCCGGGTCAAGCGCCCGTTTTACGGTGTCTACATAGGACTGAGCAGTAAAAGAAGTTCCGTCATGAAAAGTAACACCGGACCGGATTTTGAAGGTCCACGTTTTTCCGTCTTCCGAAACCTGCCAGCTTTCCGCGAGACTTGGCTCAAACTTCAGCGTTTGCGGATCCTGCGATACGAGACCCATGCCGAAATTACTGGATATAATGTCCGCCACAGCCAAGCCGGTTTTTTGAACATCGAGCTGATCCGGCTCCTCGGACAGGCCGACAGTGATCGTTCCACCCGTTTTGGGCTCGCCAATTGCCGCCGCCTGCTGATTCGCAGGCTTTTCAGCGGACACCGGTGCTTTGCTTGCCTCGTTTTTCGTGCAGCCGACAAGAAATAATGATACTGCCATTCCGACCATCAGACTTTTTGTCCATCCCTTTGTGAGCAAATGCTTGTCCTCCTCTATTGTATGTAAGGATTCCTAACATTTAAAATCGTATCACACTATCAATAGATAAAATTAAAAACATTTCTATACGCAATTAGAGATTTTCAATAGGTTCGCGTCATAATAGATAACATTTTGAAACAATTACTGAATAGGTTGAGGGTTGAGCAATGGGTAAAATCCCCAATCAAGTTAAAAATCCCCGTCAGCCACAAGGCTTAGCGGGGATTAATTAATTTCAGAACAGTTTAACTTCTTTAATAATAACTTGAGTGTTTGTTTCGACCTGCTGCCGAATCCGGCTCTACAACAATCCTACATTCTAGTGTCAGGTATGTTGGGTCTTGGAGACTGGATCATTGTGAGGCATAACGCTGACAGACGCTGTTTCCGGCCTTTTCGTTTCGGTCAGGCGATGGGCCAGCATGGCAGAGCCTGCCAGGAGTACCCCGGTGGCGGCAAAGATCATATGGGTCGTGAATGCCGCCCCGATCGCTCCGCCAACGCCCGGCCCGATCATATTGCCGACTTGGGAAGCCGTATTATTAAGCCCGAACGCTCTTCCCCGGAAATCGCTTGGGGTATTGCGGACCAGCATGCCGTTCAACGCAGGAATGACCGCACAGAAGAACGCGCCGTACACAAAGCGGACAATAGCAAAGCCCCAAATATTATGAAAAGCCATCTGAGAAAAATTCCCTGCTGCTCCTCCTACCAGACCGATGACCAAAACATGGCGAAAGCCGACTTTATCCGCCAATCGTCCCCAGAACGGTGCAAAAATAATGCCTGCAATGCCTACGAGGGAAAATACGAAACCCGCAAGCAGTGAGGCATCTCCAGCATCCCCGCCGATTTGCACCACATACAGGCTGATTACCGGCTCGATGGTCATCACCGAAATCGACACAAAGACAGTCAAGATGAGAATCATGGAGAAGGAACGGTTGGACGCTGCGATTTTGAAAGCTTCAAACACAGAGCTGCGCCCTTTGGACTCCCCGATTTTCTCCTCCTTGACCAGAAAGATAACCAGCAGCGTGGATAACAGAATGAGAACTCCGGCGCTCACGAAAGCCGCCCGGTTGTTGAACAGATGTGCGATCCCGCCGCCCAGCAGGGGCCCCATGATACGTCCCGATGCCGTTGCAGTCGATATGGTAGTCAGCGCAAAGCCGACCTTGTTATCTGGCGTGTTGGTGCCGACAAGAGCGATAACGGCAGGAATATATCCGGCCAGCAGGCCGTGAAGGATCCTCAGAGCCAGCAGCTCGTATGGATTGGTTACCATTGCCGTTAGGGTGAACACGATGAACAGAACAATGCCCGCCCGGATAATCATTTTCTTTCGGCCGAATTTGTCAGCCAGTGAACCGAGATACGGAGATGACAGGGAAGAAGCCAGGAAGGTCGAGCTGAACAACAGTCCCGCCCACATCTCCGTATTGTCCTGCACGCCGATATCGATCAGAAACAACGGCAGGAACGGGATCACCATCGTCAGGCTTGCTGATGCGACAAAGGTGCCAAACCATAAAACCCAAAGATTTTTCTGCCAAATTTCCATAGCTCGCTTCCTTAATATAAATGACATGCAACAAATTGTTCCGGCACAATTTCCAGCAATTCGGGACGCGCCTCCCGGCAAATATTCATCGCCTTCGGACAACGGGTATGGAAAGCGCAGCCCGAGGGCGGATTAGAAGGATTCGGAACCTCTCCCGCAAGCACGATGCGTTCGCGCTTCACCTTGCGGCTTGCTTCCGGCGCTGCAGAAAGCAGTGATTGCGTGTAGGGGTGGAGGGGAGCGCCGTAAAGTTTGGATTTCGGCGCGATTTCCACCATTCTGCCCAGATACATGACCCCTACCTTATTGCTTACATGCTTGACGACGGATAGATTATGAGAAATAAACAGATAAGACAGACCAAATTGCCGCCTTAGATCGTCGAGAAGATTAATGATTTGCGCCTGAATGGACACATCGAGCGCAGATACGGCTTCGTCCAATACCATTAATTTGGGATTGAGGCCAAGGGCGCGGGCAATGGCAATTCGCTGACGCTGGCCGCCTGAGAACTCATGAGGATGCTTGAATGCGGCTTCCTGAGGCAGTCCGACCACTCTCAGCAGATAGGCGACCCGCTCCCCGACTTCTTTCTGCGTCATTCTTGTATTCACAATCATCGGCTCCGCGACGATTGCACCGACGGTCATTCTCGGGTTCAGCGAGGAAAAGGGGTCCTGAAAAACCATCTGGAAATTTTGCCGCAGCCGGCGGAGCTGATCGCCCTTGATATTCGTAATATCATGCCCGTCGAATACAATCGAGCCCTCCGTCGGTTCATACAGCCGCATAATAACGCGGCCGGTCGTTGACTTCCCGCAGCCGGATTCGCCGACAAGCCCCAGCGTATCGCCCTTCTTGATGGAGAACGAAACATTATCGACCGCTTTGACTTCACCTATCCTGCGCTGCAAAATACCGCCGGTGATCGGGAAATACATCTTCACATTGCGGACTTCCAGCAAATTACCGCTGCCGCCGACAGTCCCTCCGGCATCTGTTACGGTCTGCTCTGCAAGTGTCATTGCGCAGCCACCTTCCATTCAAGTTCTAGATCAGAGAGCAGCGGACATAATGTCCGGGACTTATCTCACGCAGCTCCGGCATACTTGTATGACAGCCTGAGATTGCCTTAGAGCAGCGTTCCGCAAATCTGCAGCCCGGCGGAAAACTGGCGGCGCTTGGCACCGTTCCGGGAATGGCTGTCAGCCGCTCGTTTTCTTCCGTCATCGAAGGAACCGAACCCATTAGAGCCAATGTATAGGGATGAAGCGGCTTGTCGAACACGATATCGGCGGAACCCGATTCGACAATCTGACCGGCATACATAACCGCCATATCATCAGCCATCTCAGCCACAACCCCGAGATCATGGGTGATAAATATGATCGCCGTTCCCGTCCGGTCCTTCAGATTGCGCATCAGGTCAAGCACCTGCGCCTGAATGGTGACGTCCAGAGCGGTTGTCGGCTCGTCGGCGATAAGCAATTTCGGCTCGCAAGCCATCATCATGGCAATCATGACCCGCTGGCGCATCCCTCCCGATAATTGATGAGGGTATGAATGTACGATCATTTCCGGCTGCGGGATGCCGACACTGCGAAGCTGGGAAACAGCTTTGGCGTGAGCCTCCCGTCTGGATAGCTCGCGGTGCCGCATCAGTACCTCGATAATCTGCTCCCCGATTTTAAACAGCGGATTAAGCGCGCTCATCGGTTCCTGGAAGATCATGGCGATCTTGTTGCCCCGCAAATCCGACAGCCGGGTTTCGCTCAAGCCCACCAGATCTTCGCCGTCGAACAGCACCTCGCCGTCCACAATCTGCCCGTGAGGACCCGGCACCAGACCCATCAGTGACAGGGAGGTCATGCTTTTTCCACTGCCGGACTCGCCGACGATGCACAAGACTTTTCCACTCTCGACTTCAAAATCGACGCCGTCTACTGCTTTAACCACCCTGTCAGAAGTGGTGAACCACGTTCTCAGGTTGCTGACCTTAAGCAGGGTTTCCATTAGCGTGCCACCGCCTTTACCTGGGATAATTCGATGATAACAGGGTTACACAAAGCTGGCCGCAGCAGCTGTCAAGCTGGTGGAGAGTGCGGTAAACGCCTTCGATCTCATGTTGTGCAGGGAGCCTTCCAGCACATTCGCCGGAGATGTGGTGGCTGTACAGTCCATCAGCAGCACATTGTCATAGCCGAGATAAGCGGCGTCATGTACCGAATCCATTACGCATTGATCCGTATTGACTCCCGCGAAAAACAGCGTAGTGATACCGTTCGAACGCAGGATCGGGTCAAGCGTGGTTCCCGGAAAACCGCTGATCCGGTATTTATCAACCCAATAATCATCCGCTTCTCGCAGCTCTTCCAGCTCGCCCGTCAACGCAGCCGACCAGGAGTCCTTGATCAGCGTCGGCCCAAGGTCAGCCGGCAATGGCTGGCCGATACCCGGCCGACCGTTGCGCTGCCACCCGTACAGCAGACTAGGCGGCAAATTGGCCGTGTCGGGCCGGTGCCCCCAATTGACCCATATAACCCGCATCCCCAGCTGCCGGCTGCTCTTTATGGCCGAAGAGATGGCGGGAACCAGCTTTAACGCACCTTCCGGGCGTTCCAGCAGGGGAGAACAGAAATAATTTTGCATATCGATAATAATAAAAGCCGATCGATCGGGATCGAACTTCAATGTCCGATTCTCATTCATTTCAATGGTGACGGCTTTGGCCGCCCCCCTGCTGACATCAAAGTCATCGCCTTCTACAATCCAATAGTTTGATCCGTTTCCAAATTTCATGGTTAACCCTCCATTAATATAAAATTGAGTTCTTATTCTAGCCCGACTTGACTTTGGAATGGGGATCGAACTCGTCCCGGATGCCTTCTCCAAGCAGGGTGAAAGCAAGCACCAACAGGAAGATGGCAAGGCCGGGCGCGAAGGAGATCCAGGGCGCCATCGTAAGGAATGTCGTACCGCTTTGGAGCATTTCTCCCCAGCTGGGGAATGGCGGCGGTGTGCCCAGTCCCAGATAGGAGAGGCTGGCCACTACCATAATCGCATGCCCCATATTCAGATTGCAGGCCACCGTAAGCGATGTGGATGCATTGGGCAGGATATGGCGCAGCAGAATCCGCCAGGTACGCACGCCGTGGCTTCGAGCCGCATGTACGAATTCCCGATCCCGGATGCTTAGCACCTGTCCCCTCGTTATACGAATAAATTGCGGCGCCATAATAACAGCTACAGCCAGAGAAGCGTTAATGAAAGACGGACCCATAATAAAAGTAAGCGCCATGGTGAGAACCAGACCCGGGAAAGCCAGCCACGTATCAACTACACGCATCATTATTTCATCGGTCCAGCCGCCGTAAAATCCGGATATTAATCCGAGTGGAACTCCGATCACAAAAGCCAGCGCAACAATAAGCAATCCCGAAGCGAGCGACTCCCTTGCTCCCCAGACGACCCGGCTGAACACATCGCGTCCTAAATTATCGGTACCCAGCAGATGGGACAGGCTCGGCGGCTTTAGAGCCACGGTATAATCGGTGGCAAAAGGCGAATACGGGACGAAGGTCGGCAGAATCAGAGCCACGACAGCAAAGCCGAGCACCATCAAAAGCCCGGACATGATCAGTCCGTTTTTTCGGATTTTGGCCAGCAGCTTGCGTGCCCGGTTCTTGGGCTTGACCTGAAGATGGCCAAGCTCGATCTCCCTTCTTGTCAGATCCATAGACATAGTTGCTGCTCCCCTTTCCTCAGGAATATCGGATTCTTGGGTCCAAGAATGCGTAAATGACATCGACCAGCAGATTCGTAAACAGAATGGTTCCTCCCATAAACAGGACAGTGCCGTTAACGACTGGATAATCTCTTTGCACAATCGCATTCAGCACAAGCTGGCCCATTCCGGGCAAGGAGAAGATGGATTCGATCAGAACGGCCCCTCCCAGCAGACCTCCCATCTGCAGCCCGATTACTGTAATAACCGGCAGAATCGCATTGCGCAGCCCATGCCGCAGGAGCACCGCTTTTTCGCGCATCCCTTTGGCGCGGGCAACCTGAATGTAGACCTGACTGAGCACCTCGAGCATTTCACCCCGCAGCATCCTCGATTCCATAGCGGCGAGAGGAAGTGACAGGGCCATGACCGGCATAACCAGGTGATACAAATTGGATCCGACACCCTCCGACAGTGGAACCCATCCGAGCGCCGGGAACCAGCGGACAGTGACGGATAACAGGAAGACCAGAATGAGCGATACCCAGAAGGTAGGCACCGCGGCTCCGGCGAGTGCGATCAGACGCCCGGTATGATCGATCCAGGAATTCGGGCGTCTGGCCGCCAAAATGCCGAGAGGCAGCGAAATGGCCAGTGACAGCAGAATGGCCAAGACGGAAATCTCCAGGGTCACGGGGAGCCGGGTAATGATCAGCTCTATAACCGGCTGGCTGCCATACAGTGAATTGCCGAAATTGCCGCGCAGCGTATCCGACAGGTAGTCAAAGAATTGAACCGACAACGGCTGGTCCAGACCAAGCTTCGCTTCCAGCAGCTTCACAGCTTCCGGACTTGCCTCCTCTCCCAGAATGGTATGCGCGGGGTTTCCCGGCACAAGATGGATCAGGCTGAAGGTAAAAATAATCAGGAGCAAGGATACCGGGATAAACCACAGAAGCCGACGTCCCACATAACTGGTCATTCATGCGTCCCTCCCTTTATTTGCTGACGGTAGTCTTATGCAGCCGCAGCAGCTGGTCCGGGTAAACCTCGAAGCCCTGCACCTTGTCCGTCCAGACATCCACTACCGGCTGATAACCGGTGAACACGCCCGGTACCTCCTCCAGAAGAATGGAAGAAACCTGGGAATAAATCTTCTTGCGTTCCTCGGTTGAGCTGGATTCACGCGCCTGCTGCATCAGTTTGTCTACCTCGAGATTGCTGTATTTGCCGTAATTGAAAGGAGCATCCGTGACAATAAACGCATAGCTGTTCTGATCGGGATCGATCATTCCGCTCCAGCCGCCGCCAGTTGTCTGCCAGTCGCCGCTGTTTCGCTTTTCGGTTATGGCGGTGGAGTCCAGCGCTTCGATATTCATCTTGATTCCGGCCTTGGCCAATTGACTCTGGAAAAGCTGACTGAGCTGCAGCGTCTGCGGATCGTTGGCGCTAAGCAGGGTAAATGTGAAGCCATCAGGATTGCCGGCCTTCACCAGCTCTTCCTTGGCCAATTCCAAAGAATAATCAATTTTTATACTTGGATCGTTGGCAAAGCCGGCCGGGGAGAAAAAGGAATAACCCGGTACGAACTTGCCAAAATAAATCAGCTGGTTGATTTCGTCCCTGTTGATGGCATAATTGACCGCCCTGCGATTGTTGACGTTATCGAACGGAGGCTTTTGCAAATTGAACGACAGTCTGGAATAACCAAAGGAGGTGAGCGTTCCGAGCTTGAGGTTCGGCGTATTTTCCACCTTGGGTATGTCCTGGAACGGGATAGAATCAACCAGATCAACCTGTCCCGCGAGCAGTGCGTTCAATTTCTGCGATTGATTGACGATCGGCATAAATTCGACTTCATCCAGCTTTGGCTGATCCTTTTCCCAATAGTCGGGATTTTTACGAATGGTTAAATGATCATTTTTATTCCATTCAACGAATTGGAACGGTCCCGTTCCTACCGGATTCATCTCGTATTGATCGCCGTATTTCTTCCTCGCTGTAGGAGATGCGATCAAGCCGGTTCGCCCCGTAATCGTGGCAATAAAGGGTGTGAAAGGCGTTTTTAGTTTGACCACAAGCGTATAAGGGTCCGGTGAAGACAACTCCTGTACCAACACGAGATCGGAACTGCGCGGCGAGGCGTTGGCCGGGTCCATAATCCAGTTCCAGTTATCGATAACGGCTTGTGCATTAAAATCGGTGCCATCATGAAATTTGACGCCTTCCCTCAATTTAAAGGTATAGGTCTTGCCGTCATCGCTGATTGTCCATTCCGTGCTCAGACCGGGAAGGAATTTCCCGTCGGGGGTCAGCTTAACCATCGGATCGTAAATATTGTTGTACAGCTCTTCATCGATAAGTCTGGTGGATCTCGCAGGATCCAGTGTGCCGAAGTCGGTGATGATCCCGACCTTCAGTACTCCGCCCACTGCTTCCGCGGAGGTTTCCTGCACGTTTGCCGCGGGGGCGGTTTCGTCGCCGCAACCGCTGAGCAAGAGTGTTATCATGACAGCTAACGCAACTGAAATTAAGACCCTTTTATTCGGATACTCTCTCAATTTCATACAGTCCTCCTCTTAATAGAAATCTTACTTGTAACCGTGAACTGTTCTTTTCATTCCAACTGATTTCACCGGCCTCGCAGCAAGTTGAAAACTTATTCTGAATACTCTGAAATCAAAATCCGCTGCATTCCGTCGTCGTCCCCCTCGCACACTATATGCGTCATATAATATTACATATTTATGGCATTTCTGTGATGGTAGATTTATAATAAGTCCGTTTACTTGACTCGTAAATAACGTAATCTGAATGTACAGATTGATTATTTGGATGTAACCGCATTATTTGGAATTTGAATGTCATGTATAATAACATTAAATACTCGATGAAGGGGTGAGAAAATGACATTTGAGCAAATCACAACGTTTTTGGCTATCTATCATCTGGGGAGCTACAAGAAAGCTGCCGAGCAACTTTATTTGCCACAGCCAACCGTCTCAAACCGGATTAAGCAGCTTGAGCAGGATCTAAACAAACTGCTCTTTGTCCGCAGCAAAACCGGCATCCAATTGACCGAGGAGGGATTCGCCTTTCTTCCGTTTGCCAGGCGGGCTGTGAACTCAATTGAGGAGGGCCGGCGTGCAATCGACCAACTCGGGCTGGGGCTTACCGGCAAGCTGTCGATCGGCTGTAACAATTCATTTGCAGGTACGCTGCTGCCTTGGATACTGAAAGAATTCAAAGACCATTATCCGGAAGTTTCCGTATGTATTCTCGGCTATTCTTCACGGGAACAAATACGCAAAATAACCGACAACGAGTTTCGGCTCAGCATCAGCCGTTATGCATTGAACGTTCCTACTTTTACGTTCAAGAACATTTATCAGGAGGACGTCCACTTGATTGTCTCCCGGAATCATCCATTGGCCGCATACCGGTTCATCACGATGGAGGAGGTCGCCGAAACTCCCCTTATCACTTATCATTCAGACACGCTGTATAGAAGAATGATGGAGTTGACCTTCGGGAATCTGAACCTGCGCCATGAGATCAAATACGAGAGCAACAATTTATCGCTCATCAAGCATTGGATCATGGAGGGAGACGGAGCCTTTCTGTCCGGGGCGCTTATTTTCCGCGACGAATTGATCAGCCGCGAAATGGCGGCTATTCCAATCAAGTGCAACCCCTTCCCGCACGAAAATGTGTTTCTGATGTATAAAAAAGGGAACTTGAACAGCCTGGATCAGTTGTTTATCCAACATACGACAAGGCTGATGCAGCGCGAAACCGCAGCGGGGGCGTTAACCTATCTGGAGGGGGCGCAGCTCGATAATCCAGTCAGACGGATATCGACCGATTAGTCAACCAAGTGCCGAAAGCTGGTCAGAAACAGCAAAAAAGCGCGGCTTCCTGATTCGGAAAACCGCGCCTTTCATGGCTTTGTATGGTGCTGATGAAGGGAATTGAACCCCCGGCCTACGCATTACGAGTGCGTTGCTCTACCCCTGAGCTACATCAGCATATTCCGCGTCCCTTGTGACGCGATTTTTATAATATAACGCAAGAACAAATTAGTCAAGCCTTTTGAACCCTGCCAAGAGGGTAAATATGACCTTTTTTACAACGGCAGCTTGCGATTCCGAAATGGGGTTAAATCAACGCTTCGGCTTAAGAATTTCACTTCCACTAACCTGGCCTTTCGCTCAATAGGCTGCCGGATGCCGGCAGCCTGTTGATTGTTGTGCTATAGTGATCAGTTTCCCATGTTTCTTGGATTCTGCCACCCCTTTCGACAAACCGCTAAAATTACTTTTTATACAGTACGTCAACCTTCGCTTTCATTGACGAAATTGTCGTTTTTTTATATTGCAGCCCAAGCCGCAGCACTTTGATTTGCTGACTGTGGGTCAGCTGCTTGAAGCGGGGTTCCTGTTTCATAAAGGTGCGGATGATGGACCAGCTGCTGATTGCCAACCGGTCTGATTTGATGTACGGGATATCAGAGGGCGGTTTTCTTTTGTGAAATAGACTCATAAACGCGGCAGCACTGGAAGAAGCTTTGCTCTGGTCCACCAGGCATGGGGCGGTCTTTTTTTTTGTATACTTCTTGATATATTCATATTGGTTGGCACCGCTTACGATAATGTAGCCGCCTTCTTTCCTGCTTTTACGAACGACGAGCACCTGCATGCAATCCTGTGCCACTTTGCGAAGGTCCTTGATCCGCTGTGAAATCTGGACGGAAATTCCGGGTTTGATCTTGCTAAGCGGGATATACTGCACCGTATACCTCAACATTCATCCCCTCCATCTCTACACTTTGAACGGCATTTCTGCTTCCTGTTTCTCGATCTCGTTGCAGTTTATGCCATGCACCCACAATCCGTGCAGTCAGGAGGGAATTCTGCCGGTTTAGATTTTACCACGCAGAAGCACCGGAGTTTTTACAAGATTCCATAAAAAAGGTGTCGTTGACCTAGTACAACCTGTTGTCCGGCGCCATAAGATATGGTACATAACAAAAGATCCTTCTGCGAGGAGGTGATACAAGATGACATTGATGCTCACAGGTTGGATGCTCTACTCGCTCTGGATCGTGCTTGGTTTAATGGCTCTTGACTTCCTGCTCGGCCTCTATCGTTCGCTGCGCGTTGGCGATTTCTCCCCCTCTTTGATCCTGGATTATTTACAAGGCATGCTGTACTATGTCCTCCCACTGCTCCTGCTCGCCAACATCTCTACCCTCGATTCGACAGGCTGGTTGGTGGTGATCGGCTATTACGTCGGTGCGCTTGGAATTGCACTCAAATATTTGCTCGCTATGAAAAGCAAACTGTAACCGCATACACGATTGCCCTGGAGAAAATTCCCGGGCTTTTTTGTTTTGATTCAAAGGAACATGTTTCTGCTTGGAGCAGCTGTCATCGTTTACCCCGACAATCCCCGAACTACATGTTAAGCCCGCCAGCAATGGAAAGCTCCGTTCCCGTTACCTGATTGGCTTCGTCCGACAGCAGGTAGACGACCCCATATGCCATATCCTCCGCAGTCTGCATGCGTCCGCTCGGAATAATGCCAGCCGCCTTTTCACGCAATTGATCAGCGGGCAAGCCCATTTTCCCGTACAGTTCCACTTCCCCTTCGGATGCCACCCAGCCGACGGTTACCCAGTTCGAGCGTATGCCTTCCTTGGCATAGTTGACCGCAATATGCCGGTTCAGCGTCAGCATAGCACCTTTCGAGCAGGAGTATGCTGCAAGATCCTTGGAGCCTTTATAGCCGTTAGTGGATCCAATCTGAACGATGGAGCCGCCGCCGGTCTGCAGCATCGCCTGCATGGCGTATTTCGAGCAGAAGAATGCTCCTTTGATATTGACATCGAAGATGAAGTCGAACAGCTCCTCCGTAGTATCGAGCATACTGCCTCTGGGAAAGACCCCCGCGTTATTAACAAGGCCGTCGATTCGTCCGAAATGCGCGACCGACTCCTCGATCAATTCACGGCAATCCGTCTCAATGCTGATATCCTTCCGAATGAACAGCGCTTCCGCTCCGGTGTTTTCCTCAATCTGCCGGACCACATGGCTCCCGTCCTGCTCGTTCCTGCCACTTACAATAATTTTCGCGCCTTCGGCCGCGCACATAAGGGCGATGCCTTTACCGATCCCTTTTGTCCCGCCGGTCACTACGATCACTTTGCCATCCAAACGTTTACTCATAATTACCCTCCCGGCTCCTGCTTGGTACTTGCCAACGATTCCATACCCGCTTGAAGCGTTTCGATGATCCGGTCGACGTCATAAATGCTTCCCCTCCACGTACCGCCGCTTGCCGCCTGAAGCGCGGCCCACAGCCTGGTGTCGCCTGGCAATGCCGGATCTGCGGCCAAGTCCTGGTGCAGAGGGCGGGCGGCCAATATTGCCGCGCCGGTCTCCGGACTAAAGCGTTCTTCACCTTGACCGATAAAATGAATGCTGCCGTCCAGCGTATTGCGGTCAACCAAAACATCGATCCAATCGCCGTTCTGCACTTTACCGATCGGACCGCCGGCCAATGCCTCCGGACCGATATGACCGATACAGGCGCCGGTCGACACGCCCGAAAAGCGGGCATCTGTGAGCAGCGTCACATGCTTGCCGAAAGGCAGATGCTTTAAAGCGGAGGTCAACTGATAGGTTTCCTCCATCCCCGTTCCTGACGGACCTCTGCCGATCAGCACAAGAATATCGCCTTCCTTAATATGGCCGTCTTTGATTGCCTTGACCGCCTCTTTCTCGGTTGTGAACACCTTGGCCTGCCCAATATGGCGGTAGACACCGTCTTCTCCGACAACTTCGGGATCGATAGCAGTCGATTTGATGACGGATCCTTCCGGGGCCAGATTGCCAGTCGGAAAAGCTACCGTGGATGTTAATCCTCTGGCGGACGCTCGTTCCGGGCTCATAATGACCTGATCTGGATCAATGCCGTCGATGGCCAGCAATCGTTTGCGGATTTCGTGCCGCCGCTCGGAATCCTCCCACCAATCCAAGAGATCCGACAGAGATTCGCCCGCGACGGTTTTCACCTTAAGATTGAGCAGACCGAGCCTGCGCAGATGAAGCATGACCTCTGGTACGCCGCCCGCCATAAACACGCGGACCGTAGGATGATATTCCGGTCCGTTCGGCAGCACACTGACAAGCCGCGGAACCGCCTTGTTCACACGGGTCCAATCCGCCACGTCGGGGATGCGGCAGGAGGCCGCATAGGCAATAGCGGGGATATGCAGAAGCAAATTAGTTGAACCTCCGAATGCCGCATGCACCGCCATGGCATTCTCAATGGCAGCGTCTGTCAAGATATCCCGCATAGCCATCCCGTTTGCATCCATCCATTGAACCGCCCTCGCCGATTGCCTGGCGATGTCGCGCCAGATCGGCTGGCCGGAAGGAGCAAGTGCCGAATGCGGCAGTGACATGCCGAGTGCCTCGGCGACAACCTGGGCCGATGCCGCCGTCCCAAGAAACTGGCAGCCGCCTCCTGGCGTCGCGCATACTCGGCAGCCCAAATCGGCCGCTTCGTCAAGCGTAATTTGCCCTTGCGCGAAACGCGCACCGATTGTCTGGATCTTGGCCGCATCTTCACCGACGGTCGGAGGAAGCGTGACGCCTCCCGGCACAATGATCGCGGGTAAATCATGCATGGCCGCGAGGGCAATCATCATGGCGGGCAGCCCTTTGTCGCAGGTGCCCACCCCGATGACGCCGCTTCGCGTCGGCAGCGACCTGATCAGTCGCCTGAACACGATCGCCGCATCGTTTCGGTAGGGCAGAGAGTCGAACATCCCGGTCGTCCCTTGTGAACGGCCGTCGCACGGATCGCTGACAAAGGCGGCGAACGGTACGCCGCCGAGCCCGCTCACCTCAAGCGCCGCCTCCTTCACGAGAAGACCTACTTCCCAGTGGCCGGTATGATAGCCCAGTGCGATCGGCGTTCCGTCTTCGCCGCGGACACCGCCCTGCGTGCTGAGAATAAGAATCTGTTTGCCTAGAAGCCGTTCCGGCTTCCAACCCATGCCGACATTCTGGCTCATGCCGAATAAATCCCCGCTCGGGAGATTCATCAGCATTTCGGCTGTCAGCGGCAGCTTACCCTCCGGACCGGCTGCGTGGGTAAAAATATCATAACGGTCCGGATCCTCCGGCCCCATGATGAAACGTATGGCCTCGTTCATCGTTCTACCTCGCCCTCAGGATGTTTCTTATTTCCAGCATACAATCGTTTCGCCTGTTAAAGCGTCCGAAGCGGAGCCGCACAGGAACAGGACGATGCCTGACATATCTTCAGGCTGAGCTATGCGCTGCAGACGGGATCTCCCTTCTTCGCTCCGAACGGTCCGCGTTGCAAGAAATCTGCCGGTATAGGTCGGAGCCGGCGATATGCAGTTAACGTTCACATCATACGGACGCAGCTGTTCCGCAAGACTTCTCGTGTAAGAAGAAATTCCAGTCTTAGCAGCGGCATAGATCAGCCCGGTTGTCACCGGCACATGACCTGCAATCGAACCTACATTAACGATCTTGCCGGTTTTGCGCTCCCTCATATGTAAACCCGCAAATTTGCAGGCGTACATGGTGGACAGCAGATTCCGTTCGACAACCGAACGTATATCGTCTATGGAAATATCGAGGGCATCGTTCGGTTCCGGGCGCGGCGTGTTGAAGCCGATATCCCCGCCGGCATTATTGACGAGAATATCCATAGAGCCCAGCTCGCTGATCGCGCCTTTTACGAGCCTCTCCACCTGGGCCGGATCAGCCAGATCAGCCGCAATGAATGCCGATTTGACGCCAAGCTGTCTGATCTCCTCGGCAACCGCATGACCGGAAGGCGCTTCGTTAAACTCGGCTGCCGAACTATCCCGGATGTCATGAATGATCACGTTGGCGCCGGCGCGAGCCAGGTCCAGAGCGTATTGCTTGCCAAGTCCCCGGCTAGAACCGGTAACCAGCGCATTTTTCCCTTGCAATCCCGTCGTATGCAATGCTATCACCCCTGTGTCATATTAGACTCGCTCCGCGTCCCGAGCTTGCGGATCTGATTCGTTAGGTAAGCCATTCCGATATCCATCTCTTCCATCTCGTACTTGGCAATCTCATCCGGTGTCTGCGCCCGCTCGAACGGCGTTCTCCAATCGCCCTTATGTCTGGCCCGATCCTCCACGAAGCGAAGGAGCCGGGTTAACTGGCGCGCCGTACGCGGCGGATATTCGGTCCAGAAATCCTCCTGAAGCACCCGTACGTGCCGCGCTTCCAGCCAACCGTGCTCTACCGACATCGTCACCTGCGGGTTCGTTTCGCCCATAAGCCTGAAGAGGTCTGGAAAGTCGATTACACCTTGTCCGAGCGGACATCGTACGAGCCGATAGCCTTCTTCCGACCAATAGATCGTGTAATCCTTCAAATGCACGTTCTTGACATATGGCGCGACGCTCCGATAGAAGTCGGCAGGATGCTCGGCCGTTGCAAGCGGGTTGCCGGTGTCCAGCGTAATCCCGAACCGATGGGAGCCGATTGTTTCACACAGCCAGAGCAATTCTTCGGATGCCAGATCCTGGTGGTTCTCCACCGTTAGATTGACACCGGTCTTCTCCGCGGTCTCCGCGGTTTCCTCAAATGCTCTCAAAATTTGCTGCAAAAAAGGCTGCCAGCTTCCCTCCATATGCCGGCGGTCGCCTCCGAATTTAGCCCCGCCCACTACTGTGCGGAGTGTGATTGCACCTGCCTGCCTTGCAAGCTGGAGTGCTTTCTTCAGCGTAACCGGGTCGAAACCGCCCGCCGCGACGTTGATGAACATGTCTTTCTGCCTCGCATAATCGGCAACTTCGCCGGGGTCGCACTTCGCAAGCAAGTCCAGCGGAATTTCCACGCCTTGAAGGCCATAAGCTTCCGCCAAGTCGATCTGTTCCTTAGCTGTAATGCAGACCCGGTTAGAGCCGGAGTGAATGCCCATATGATAAACCGTACCATAAGCGGTAAGTCCGAATCGCATGCCGTTACTCCCTCCTTGTTCCGACGTCCAAGCGCCGCCAGGGCGACGATGGACGATCCGGTCATGAAATTTGAAATCTGTTCAATTTATGAAATACCCCGGATGCGGAACGTTTCAAAGCGTCTAGGAATGCGCTTACATTTTAGATAAGAAAAAACAACCTTTTTTGCAGTAGAGATTCAAGGAGATTGTAAATGAGTGTGCTTTACTCAGATGGTTGGAAGCTGTAAACGAGCAGGGTACGGACAAGCGCGGCGAGGATGTGTAAAATAATCTTGGTATATTTGATATATACTTGTAATGTTCTTCTAACAACTTATTATGTACTTGGCATGAATATATCATTATAGGTAATCAGTTGTAAATGGCGGTTTATCCCGATTTTGCCTGAATTTATCAAGAAAACCCGCATGTATTGCGCCATCTCGTATCAAATGCTCCATTTTCGAACGATCTACGCCACTTGCAGTTAACAGTTGTTAAATCCATAGTACCAATGGACTTTTCTTCTCTGTCAACAATGAAGGAATCATACCAAATATGCGGCTTGTAACTTGCGGTACCCACCTCCTCTTGTTTTTTATTTGAATTTCTATGTAGCGGATTCGGAAGTTGAGCCGTCTAAAGGGTATGGAGGTGATCAACCGATGGCGAGGCCGGCCAGCCCAAACAACAAATCCATGTTCCCTTCAGAACCCTCCTTGGCGCTTGAACAACTGATGACCGACTACGGTTCCTCCGTGCTGCGAACGGCCTATTTTTATTTGGGCGACCGGCATTTGGCGGAGGACGTCAGTCAGGAGGTCTTTCTCCGAGCCTTCCGCAAATGGGCGTCATTTCGGGGGGACAGCAGCGTGAAAACGTGGCTGACTACGATCGCAATTAATGCCTGTCGAGATAAACTGGGATTGAAAATGACTCAGGAGCAGCCAACGGATCCGGTTCTAATGAAGCAAACCGCTCTGCGCAGCGTCGAGGAAGAAGCGATGAAGCGACTGGACCAGACGACGATTCTCAAATATATCGTCAAACTGCCCGCTCATTATCACGAGGTCATTTACTTGTATTATTACCTTGACCTGGGAACCCGAGAAATTGCCGATGCTACCGGAGTTCCGGAAGGTACCGTTCGCGGACGGCTTCACCGGGCAAGGGAGCTTCTGGGCGAATGCCTGGCAAAGGAGGGACTCGTACAATGACACACCGGGACAAGGAGATCAGAGAACGCGTGAAAGCCGAAGCTGACGATCTTCTGTTCGATAACCTTCAATTTGACGCAGATATGAAAGAAAAGGTGAGACAGCTCTCCGGAACTGCCCAGGAGCGATCTGCGGTCCGGAAAGTACGGAAACCAGGACGAAACATATGGTTTGTGGGGATAGCGGTCGCGGCAGCGTTACTCGGTTTACTGTTCGTCAGTGAGTCGAAACATGTCATTTCGCCGGACGGTACGCCTCCTATAGGAGAACCGGTTAACACCTTCAAGGACCCTGATGGCTCCGTAAGACCAACCGGTCCTTCCGGCAGAGGACCGCGGGTGTTGGACAGCTACGAAGAAGCAAGCCGTTCGTTCGGTGACGGACTGCTCATCCCTTCCTACATTCCGGATGGGTTCTCCCTTTATGAAATCAACGTAACGGGACCGGAAGAAGGGAAGGCAACGGATGCCGCGTTCAGTTATGTTGCAGGAGACCGATCATTCGGCGTATTCGCACAAAAAGAGAATGCAGATATGCCGCAAAGCGGCAAAACGGTTGATGTGAACGGCGCCGTCGGTTATTTGATTGTCAGCCCGTCCGTTCCGGAGCAGGAGGAAGCGGCAGCGAATGTGGAGCTTCACTGGTCCTCGAAGGGTATTCATTACATGCTCTCAGGAATCTTGACCGGGGGCGAAGCGGTATTGGTAGCTCGATCGATGGAACCGTTCGTTAATCAAACAGAACAATAACGCTTATAATCAGGAGGTAATGTACATGATACAAGCCTATAAGAAACGTTGGGCGAAGGTGCTGCTTACGGCCAGCTGCATGCTCGTCATGATTGCCGGAACTGCAATGGCTGCTCCGGGAGACGCTCAATCCTCATCCGTAAAAATATCCAATACGGCCGCTGCCGAAGACAAACTTGCGAACAAGCAAGCCGAGATCGATGCCTTTATTTCCGGCGCCGGTCATGACGAACTGGCTGAACAAGGCTTCACCGTTACCCATACGGTTGTAGTGGGCGGTTCGGTGGAAGTCGGCATTACGCCCTATGACGAGAAACACGCGAATTTCCTCTACCAGAAATTCGGCCGCGAATCGGTGAAAGTCGTGGAAGGGGCGCAAGCCGTAACCTTCGAAGCGGCAGGTGCTGCGGATGCTGCGGCTCCATCTGATGCCGGCAATGGGCAAGAGTCGTCCGGTAATTTGTGGATCACGCTAGCTGCTGCTGCAGCCATCATTGCCGGGATACTGGTCGCAAAGCGCAGAAAGCTGTTTTCCCGCAGCTAATCGTTGAATCGCCTAACCATATAACGACAGGCCTTCGGCTTATGCAGGCAGCTGCAGAGTCGGAGGTCTTTGCAAGCTCCCTCCGCTATCGTTTCCGTGTCCAGTTTGTTGAATATTGTAATTCGAGTTGCAGAACGACTTCGCCTAACGGTGCAGAGGCGTCGACCTCAGTTGTTGTTGCGGCCCGTAATAAGGATAAGCCCGAACCCTATCGTTTCAATCTCATATTAATAGAATATGAGACAAGAAGGGAGGGATATTTCATGTATATCAGTGAAATTTTGAATCAATCTCGCGGGAAAGTTGTTGTACTTAAAACGGTTTCAGGGGAAGAAATAATAGGCGTAGTTATGAAAGTGATAAAAGGAGTCGTTATACTGAAATTACTGGGAAGAAAAATATATGTAGCAATTAATAAAATCATCGCAGTATTTAAACGAATTTAATTGTCATTAGGCTTCATCACTTTAATGCTTTATCTAACTACACAAAATATGTTCTTGTCATTTTCGGGAATTGATGCCATTAAACAACAAATGGGGACTTCCAACCTACAAGCTGAAAGTGCGTTCCCAATTACAGGGAGCGCACTTTCAAACTGTATCAAAACGGTATACTCGTCGCCGTCTGGTTAATACAGCCTTGATTCCCGGAGTGGCACATTCGGTAACTGCCATAGCATACTTGCGGACACCGCTCTTGGCATTTATTAAGAAATCCATAGCAATGACTTGATCGGTCATCGTATTCATCCCTGTCATATATTCCAGATCTAGCTGCCGAGTGGATAGCTCCACATCTTCTTGCAGAATTGCCTTCAATTCCGGATCCGTTGAATAAGGACATCGCTTTAATTTCAGACCAGAAAAAAAAGGAGCTGCTGCATTGAACTGCACCTCCACTTTCGTGTCCCCCGCACATTCTTTGACGGGTTTTTTAATCTATAACTTAAGAACTCGTTGTCTTCTGCTAACCGCAGGTTCAATAGACACCAACTTTTTACATTCGTACGAACGAAATTGGATAATTCTTCACGCCGAATACGAAAGAACTTGGGATCGGTATTAATGGTCTGTCCGATACCAGCTTGATTTCTTCGTAACGCTCCAAAAGCACCTGCAAAGCTATTTTACCTTCAAGGCGTGCAAGTGGCGCCCCTAGGCAAAAATGAATGCCGAAGCCAAATGACATATGAGGGTTTGGTTTTCGAAGAAGATTAAACTTGTCTGGCTCCGAAAACTTAGACTCATCCCGATTGGCCGCTCCCACCCAGGAAATAACCTGCTCGCCTGCCTTAACGGTTTGAGAGCCGATCTCGGTATCCTTAGTGGCTATACGGCCAATTGCCACGATCGGAGGGTAATACCTCAGCACTTCCTCAATAAAGCTTGGTATGGCATCCAGATTCCGGTAAAGTTCAGTCTGAACGGATGGTTGTTCAGCCAGGATGCGCACTCCGTTGGTAATCAGATTGGTAGTCGTTTCGTTTCCTGCAGCCAAAAGGAGAATACAGAAACTAATAAGCTCCCTATCGGTAAGCTTCTCCCCATTGATTTCAGCTATGAGTAATGCTGAGATAAGGTCATCTTGCGGATGTTTGGAACGGATTTCAATAATGTTTTTAAAGTATTGGGCAAGCTCTTGCATGGCATGCATTCGTTTTTCAGTGATTTTCTGAAAAGCTTCATCTGTTGCGTTTTCTGCGCTTTCAACTAGGATATCGGACCACTTTTTAAATAGAGATCGGTCTTCCGTTGGAGCGCCAAGCAGCTCCGCTATTACGATTACAGGCATTGGAGTGGCAAAATCGCTTACCAGGTCCATCTCTTGTCCGGATACCTGCTCCAGCAAGTCTTCAGTAATGGATTGAATCCGCGGAGCAAGCTCCTGAATTGCTCTAGGGGTAAAAGCTTTATTCACCAGATCACGCATTTGAGTATGCTTAGGAGGATCCATAAACAGGAGGTTCTGCCCTGCAGCGGTACCGCGGACGGAAGAGAACGTAAGTGAATCCTTTAGAACACGATGCACATCGTCATAAGCAAATACATCCCAACAATTTCTTGAATTATCGTAACGTACGGGAGCTTCCCTTCTCAGCTTTGAAAGTATTTCAAAGGGGAGCAATCGCTTTTCCGTCGAATCAAGTTCAGGCATGATCAGCATATTAGCATATTTGTCGTTCTGCATTTTTTTCCTATTCTCCTTTACTCCTAATAAATGGACTTGCTTCTTTTTTGCGCAGTCTGCCGGTAATCCTCCTATAAAGTAACCTCTTATTATTTCTTTAAACACTATGCTAGCTGAAACAAATCTCTTATTCAAGTAATCTGTCCGTTATCGCATTCTGGAAGCTGCAGACCGCGAGGCCTGCCGAATCCTTAATAAAGTCATATTGATCCATCATTCTGATTTGCCGATCTGGCTCTTGAATACGGAAACCTCGTGCCAATGGTACTTTATAAGTATATCGGTACAGCTCGTACGTTTCTTTTATACAGTCATAACGAACAGATCCCGGCGGATTGAATCCGCCGGGATCTGTCTTTGCTTTCGAGCGCTTTTGCGAGTCTTTCGTATCCTGAACTTATTGCTTCATCGTAAGAACGCCGTACAGGATGACCGCCACTTCGGCCCGCGTCGCGTAGCCCTGCGGGTTGATGCCGGTTCCGTCTCCCTTGACGATGCCCGCCTTCACCAGTTTTGTGATGGAAGCCTTGGCGTAACCGGCTATTCCGTCATGGTCCGCAAAGCCTATCAGATCCGCGTCGTCTCCTTCAGGGAGCGGCTTGCCTGCTGCCTGCATCGCCCTGTCGATCAGCACCATCAGATCCTGGCGCATGATCGGTGAAGCGGGATTGAAATTGCCGCCGTCGCCCAAGGCGATTTTCAGCGCTTTCGCGACGGCAATCGCATCGTAGTAGTAGCTGCCCTTCGGCACGTCCGAGAAGTTGCCGTCCGCATCTGATTTCAGGTCGAGCGCTCTCACCAGCATCAGCAGCATGTCGCCGCGTTTGACCTGCTGCGACGGAGCGAACTTCCCGTCGCCTACGCCTTTAATGATACCGTGATCGGAGAGGTATTGAATCGCATCTGCGGCCCACGCCAGGTTCTTGCCCACGTCACTGAACTTCGAGCCCGACGTTCCGCCGCTGCCGGAATCCGTGCCGTTTCCTCCAGGCGTATCCGTACCCGAGCCGGATCCGTTATCATCCGTGCCATTTCCACCATTTCCACCGTCGCCGGGATCAGGTATGTTGACGTCGGTCCGGTCGGACAGAATCAAATCGCCGAATTTCGATGGATCCTTGCCGCTTGAGATACCGCCCATATATTCGAGCCAGCCTTCTCTTCCGCTTCCGTCGTTGTCATTGACAAGAACCGAAATACCGATATCGGTCAAGTTTGCCGTCGCAGGCTTCCGATCATCGGTTAAAATACTACTCCAAGGGAAAGCGATCACATAATTCGTCTTATGGTTTATTTCGTCCCTCTTGAATTTGTACTTGATATCGTTTAATTGACCGGTTGTTACTTTGCCCCATGTTTCGACCCCCAGAGCGGATTCGCCTGCATTGGCATCCAAAGAAGCAATAAAGCGCGGGTGGTTGCCATCGTTTACCGTATATCCTCCGGCTCGTTCCGGGTCGAACGAAATCTGCAGGCTGTCCGAGCCCCATGAGTTGTATACGTCGCCCGCTTCCATGCTATGAATGTCGTCCGACACTTCAACAGCGAGATACAGGTAATTGTCATCCCATTTTACGTATTGGGCCGCCGATCTATCACTTGCGCTCCATGGTTTGCCGTCTATCGAAGTAGACTGCTTTTCGCCCAAGTTGACGACCATGGAACCCGCCCATTGTTCAGGGACAATCGTTCCGTCAATCGCAATGGGCTTGCCATCGTTGACTCTTGTCGCCGTAAGGCTGCTGATATTTCTCACGATGCTTCGTTCATAGCCGTCTTCGCGCGTAATCTTGAATGTAACCTCCGTTTTGTTATCCATGGACAGCATAGATGCCGGAATGTTCACAATCTGCCTGGAATTAGGTGCAATTTCGCCGAATTCGTAATTCCCGGCAAGCGAACTCGGAGCTTCAATCTTCACAGAGCCTCCAACATACGTGCCGCTTGTACGTTTATTGACGAGCGCTACCTTGACATCCCACCCGTTCTTCGCCGCGTTTTGCGCAGGATAGATTTCGACGCCGAAAGAGTCGTCCGTATTCGTCGTCGGTACGGTTAAAGTCTTGTGTCTGGTGCCATCCGAGGCTATCGGCGTAATCTTAAGATCATAATTGTTCTTAAAATAATTATCGGGCACATGCAGCACAATGGTGTCCTTCGATGCGCCAGGGCTGAAGGAACCGCCGGAAACAATGGTCCAGCCTGCCGGCATGTCGATATCGTAGGTGCCGGACAAAGCCTTCGCGCCGTCCGTCACGCGGTTGATGCCGATGCTTACGTCGCTGCCCGGGGTTACGCTGACAGGGCTGAGAATCGTGGTGTCAAAGACGACATCCTTGGGAGCAGGCTGCTGATACACCCTCACCCAGTCGATATACATGTCGGATTCGTTGCCGTAACGCTCGAATCCGTATCCTTCCGGATAAGCATCGCTTTGCGTAATGGCGTTGTTGATGATGAAGTAGTTCCCTTTGCGCCAGGATAATGGCAAAGTCTTCTGCTTATACACTTCAATATTGTCGAAATAGTAGGTGGTATACGATTCCGTAATGAGAACGCCGTAAGTATGGAAGCCCATTGCGATATCTCCGGCGTCGCCGAGCAAATCCACCGTCTTGACGCTCTTGCCTCCGCCGAGGTTAGGGTCGTACCCCCATGGATGAGTCGCAATCTCGTAACCGGAGGTCGTCGGCAAGTACGCTTCGATAATATCCAGTTCGTCGGTCGCGTCGTCGTTCACGCCGGTTAGCGTCCAGAAGGCGGGCCACTGTCTGGGGTTCGCTCCGACGAAGAAGCGGGCCTCGAAGTACTGCTCCACGTAGCCTTTCGTGCGGAAGCCGCCTCCATCCTCGCCTACCGAGCTGAGAAAGCCTGTCGTAAAGTTCCGTTGGTATTGGTCCACGCTGGCGGGCAGCTTCTCGTCATAATGGGTCGTCTTAATTCTCATGTAATCTTCGACGACCGCGAACGGATCGTACGCGCCGTTATGATCGGCAAACAAAGCGTCCCCATAATCTTTGCTATCCGGCTTGTGCGAGATATAGGTCGTTCTGTTCTCTTGTTCGTCTTTGCCTGTCTTGGAAATGGACGGCATGGTTTTGAAGTCGTCCTCGAAGGCAACCTGCATATCTCTGCCTTCAAGCTGCGCGGGCATCGGCGCGTTGTCCAGGCTGATATTCCAGTCCACGCCGCCTTTGTTGAAGAACTGGAAGTAATCTTCGACTTTCGTCACGCTGTCGGCTTTCCAAGCGACAACCTTTATGGCAGTCGGACCGTGAGGGTAATCGTTGGCATTGAACGTAATCGTGCCTTCCCCTTCACTGTCTAAATTCGTTGCGGCAAGCTCGACCACATATCCGCTTGAATCCGGATGTGCGGCGTCAGGCTGATGCAAGCTATATCCGGCTGCTTTTGTATAGCCGCCCGGAACGATGAATTGGAGTACGGTCGTGCCGTCAAGCTCCGCGCGGTACTCCGGCGAAATCAATGAAACGATATCTCTGGGCGCTTTCTGCGGCGCTTTGACCGCAATGGCGATCGGGGAATACTTTTCTTCGCCGACCGTAGGCGTAACGATAATCTTGCCGTTCTTCGACACGTAATCTTCCGGAACATTCAAAATAATCGTGTCGGTTTCGCTGTTTGCGGCAAAGCTCGCACCGGAAACGATAGACCAATCACTGTTTGGAAGCACGATATCGTAGGTTCCGGACAATTTCTGCGCGGCTTCATCGCGATTTATCGGAATGCTTACGGTTTGACCCTGTATGACGTTTACCTGAGCCGGAGCGGAAAATATCGCAGCCGGGGCGGTCGGATCGTACACGTATTCGAACGCGTCGATGACGACGTTTTCCCTGCTGTCATCGCCTTTGACCTTCAAATCGAGCGTATGCTTGCCGCCGCGCAAGCCGGTCTTCTCAAAAACCTTGACATTCGAAACGGCGGAGGAACTCTTGGAGTCAACGGTTGTTTCAAAGTGGCCATCCAGATAGACGTCCACTAAGCCGCCCGCTTCATACGTTCTCATGTATAACGCAGCGGACACGCCTTCGAATGCAAACGTCATGGTTTCTCCGTTGTTGCCGGTTCCTGCCCGATTATACATCCAGGCCCATGAGTCGCTCCACCAGCCGCCTGCGGACGTAAAGTAATCCAGACTTTGACTGTTTTTGTCGAAATTCGCCCAATTGCCGCCTGTACTGCCATCCGTGCTTTTATACGCGTATGTGTTATGATCAACGCGGACCGTCTTGGACTGCGTGGACTTTATATAATCATACTCGAACCCTTCAAGGGCTACGGTGCCTCCTACGCCCGTAACTTTGATCTCAAGCACATGCTCGGCAGCGGGAAGACCACTTTTGCTGAAAACTCTCCTTTTCCCGCTGTTGCCGTTCGTGTCGACGGAAGCCTGCTTGACGCCGTCCAGGTATAAGTCAAACTGACTGCCCCCGCTAATGTAGCGGGCATAGAGAGCCGCGGCATCGCCTTCGAACGTAAAAGTTAACGTTTGACCCGGACTAGCCGTCGTGTACATCCAGCTCCAGCTGTCGGACCACCAGCCGCCGTTAAACGTAAAGTAGTCGTTTGGCTGGGAGCTTTTGTCGAAATTGGTCCATGCAGTGGAGGTTGCTCCCGGACGAAGCGCGAACGGATAGCTGCTCGCGTCCACCGTCGTCAAATTGCCGTTTCCGGTAATCGGAGGAGCTTCCGGCGCGTCCGGAGCCTGAACGGTAATCCTCATCGGGTCGTAGTTTCCGTCAGCAATCGTCGGCGTGATGACAACCTTGCCGTTCTTGTCGTTATAGCCATCGGGAACTTTGAGAACGATCGTATCCGTGTAATTGTTGGTCGAAAAATGTTGGCTGGTTACAGCCCTCCATTCGCCGTCGTCCGAAACTTTCCATCCATCGGAAGGGAAGCTCAGGACATACTCGCCGAACTTGGTGCCTGCCGCGCCGTTTCGATTGATCCTAACCGCGAGCTCATCTCCCGGTCCCGCCGCGAAGAAGGTATCGTCAGTCCAAAATTTCGCAAGCGTAGGATCCTCGATATGCCGGTACTCGAACCCGGCGATTCGGATATAGCGGTTTGCGGTCCCGTCGACGCCCCTGATCTCAAGCGTATGATCGCCGTCCGCCAGTCCTCTCTTTTCAAACGCCCGTACCGATTTTTCGTCGCTGCTGTAGGCGTCGAATCGCGTCTGAAGCTCCCCGTCCAGATATATGTCGACGGCGCCGCTGGTCTCGCTTTGGATCATATCCATCGCAACGGAAACGCCGTTGAACTTGAATTGCAATTTGGAATCGGGATTGTCCGCGACGTACATCCAGGTCCAGCTGTCGCGCCACCAATTGCCGCTGAGAAAATTAAAATAATTTGTTACATTGGTGTCCGGATCGTAGTTCAGCCACGAACCGGCCGAATCGCCGCTCTTGCTTCTGTAAGGGTAGGTGTTGCCGTCCACGCGGACAAGCTCGCCTTCCGGATTGCTGCCTTCCGCCGTGATGACGATCGGATCATATTCAACACCGTCGCTCGACATAGGCGTAATCTTGATATTTCCCGTCCCGGCATAATCGATCGGAACGAGGAACGTCAACGTATCGGCCGTTACTCCCGCCGAAAACGCCGCATCATAAACGCCATTAACGTCAACAAAGCTGTCGCCTTCGCGAATTTTCCATCCTTGGGGCACCTCGACTTTATAGCTGCCGGTTAGCTCAGCTGCAGACGCGTTGCGGTTGATGTTCACGCGCGCCACGTCGCCCGCCGGCGCTTTTACCGAAGGCTCGCTTTCGAAGCGCGCCTTGTCCGCCGCGTCCTGATAAACCCGCACCCAGTCCACGTAGGTTTCGCTTTCGTTGCCGTAACGGGTAAATCCGGACGGCGTTTCAAAATTTTCGAACGGATCGCTGCTGTTCGGGGAGATGCCGTAATGATCTGACAACGCCGCGTTGATGATGAAGTAATTGCCATACTTCCAGCTGTACGGCAACGTTTTATGGCGGACCACCTCGACATTGTCGCAATAGTAATAGGTCCAATCCTTCGTAACGTAAACGCCCAAGGTGTGGAAGCCCATCGCCAGGTTGATATTATTGAACGCCGGCGTATCCAGGTTGACTTGATATCCGCCGCCCAATTTGCTCGGGTCGTAGCCGGAACCGGGATCCTTGTCGTAGCTCCACGGGTGCCATGCGACTTGGTAGCCGGATGGCGTTCCCATGTACCCTTCGATAATGTCCAGTTCGTCGCTGGGCTCGTTTTGCATATTCGGATTCTGGACATATCCGTTCGCCGTCAGCAGCCAGAACGCGGGCCACATGCCGGGGTTCGGACCGAAGAACATTTTGGCCTCGAAATATTGGTTGCGGCCGCCTTCGGTATGGAAGCCCGTTCCCGCCTGATTTTCGGAAGAAAGATAGCCGGTGCTGACCTTCTGCTTCCAATAATCATTCCGTACATAACCCGTTGGATGATAGGTTGTCGTAATCTTCATTAATTCGTCGTCCGTGATGGCAAACGGGTTATAAGGACCGTCATAGTCCTCGAACGCCGCCCAGCCGAACATGCCGCCCCGTGCTTCGTCTATTTTCGCGGAGGCGTATTGGGTACCGATCCCGCTTTTCGAAATCGTCGGCATTGTCTTGAAATCATCCGTATAGGCAACATCCATTCCCGCCGTTACCGGATTTACAGGCGCGTTGTCAATCCCTGTTTTCCATTTGACGCCTGCTTTATTGTAAAGCTGTAAGTAACAGTTATCGATTTCAGCGCCGTCCTTCAAAACTTGGATACGCAACGAAATCGGACCATATGGATATTCGGAGGCTTTGAATTCGACGGTTCCATGACCGTCAACCAGATTAACCTCGCCGACTTTATCTCGCGAGCCGTTGCTGCCGATGCTCAAATCGTCAGGCTGTTTCTGCGAATATACCACTGCCGACGTCCCGATTTTGTTATAGAATTCAACAGAAATCGTATTGTCATTGATTTCCGAACGGTAAGCCGGCGAAATAACCGAGGTGATCCGATCGCTTTCGCTGACCGGCGGTTCCTCCGCCTGGGCTGTTTTCACTTGAAAGCTCATGCTCGCGAAGCTGGATAATACCATGGCAAACGTCAATATGAACGCCATGGAGCGATTAATTCGCCTGAATCTACGCATCAGTGCCATTTATGTACCTCCCATTCTACAGTTTTGGATTCTCCTGTTTTCCAAACCTTTATTTGATTTTCAGCTTTTCATAACAGTATCGTTGTCTAAACGTTGAGGCATGTGGCGTCCGCTTCGGCAACCAATTTCGATATTGCGGTTATAAAAGATGTGGTCGCACAGTGAGTCTCGTCTTGTCGCTAGTATCCCCCCTTTTACTTTTGTCCCGGTGAAGCCTTATGCGGTTGCTTGTCTCGTTGTTATCCTTTAACGCCCGTAGTGACAATACCTTCGACAATATATCGTTGTCCCAAGAAGAACGTCAAAAGAACGGGAATCATCAGCAGAATAGCCGCTGCGGTCGCGACGGACTGCAAGACCAGCTTAGTGCCGTTCGCCGTATAGCTGATCGTGCCCAGCGCGGTGGCGAGCGGATAATGCTCTGTTTTCAAGAACATGAACGGCGTTATGAAGTCTCCCCACGACCCTTGAAACGTCATGATCGCTACAGTGGCCACGACCGGCAGCGACATTGGCAGGAAAATATTCCAATAGGTTCGGAGGATCGAGCAGCCGTCGATCCTCGCTGCTTCCTCGAGTTCTTTTGGAACGGAAGAGAAGAACTGGCGGTACAGAAAGATATAGAATGCGTTGCCGCCGATTCCCCAGAACAGCCAAGGCCAGAACGTATCCAGCAGACCGTAATTATGAAACAAAATGTATGCCGGAATTTGCGTCACGATTCCTGGCACCATCATCGTTGAAAGAACAACCATGAACAAGAAGTTCCGCCCTGGAGCGGCTATGCGCGCAAAGGCGTATCCGACGAGGCCGCTGGTCAGCGTCGAGGTGCAGAGCGAAATTCCACAGATGATGACAGAGTTTTTGCCAAAATGCCAGAAATCGATCAAGGTTGTCGCGTACTTGAAATTCTCCGGATGAAAGCCGTTCGGTAAAAGGCCCGGCGTCGTGTTCCAAGCGCTTAACGCGTTGACAATCGCGAGATACATTGGAAATATAAAGATCGCGGAACAAATAACCAGAGCCGTGTATAACGGTATGGATCCTCTTTGTCTTTTTGCTGTAGTTAACACGGTCACCCCTCCTGATCCGTTTCATAATGAACCCAATACTTGCTTGTCGTAAAGACGATAACAGACAATGTCAGAATGACTAGGAATAGAATCCACAACAGTGACATGCCGTAAGCGAACCGTTGGAACGAGAATACTTGCTGGAAGGCGTGGACGAAGTACAGGTAGTTCGGCTGGATCGGACGGGCGAGCAGCTCCGTTCCGTTCAGCAGGATCGGCTGCATGAAAATTTGCAAGGAGCCGATGATGCCCATGATGACATTGAAGAAAATAACCGGCGTCATGAGAGGCATCGTCAAATAGATCGTTCTCTTGAAGGTCGTCGCCCCGTCGATAGAAGCCGCTTCGTATAAATCCCGCGGAATGCCCTTAAGTCCTGCCAGATTGATTAACACGCCGCCTCCGGCACCCCATAGGAGCATAATGATCAGTGACGTCGTAGCATAGCCATATCCAAGCCAGTTCACTTCAGGCAAACCGAGCGAGTGAAGTATTCCGTTCAGAACGCCGTTGTTGCTGGAGAAAATGAATTTCCACATGATAACGCTAGCCAGCGCAGGTACGATGGACGGTAAATAGAAAATCGTCCTGTAGACGCCTACACCGCGAACCTGCCGGTTCAGCAGCATTGCGAGCCCAAGCCCGATTGCCACGCCCAGCGGCACGTTGAAGGCCGTAACGTAAAGCGTTCTGCCAAGGGAGTACATGGCGTCGGAATCCGTGAATACTTTATGGTAGTTCTTCATTCCTACGAATTTCAAATGTTGGATATTGAACCCGTAATAGTTGGTGAAGCTGAGGTACAGCCCGTACAACAGCGGATACAGACCCAGAAATAGAAAAACGATGAACCATGGGGATATCATTGAATAAAACGCGATCGTTCTTTTCGTCTTCTCCTTCACGCTTTCCACTCCTTTCTGCAAGAAAGGAGAGTTCCGTCGTGAACTCTCCCAGGTAGAATTTACTGGCTGTCGATTGCGTCTTTCGCTTCCTGGATGGCGACGTTTGCGTCTTTGGTCATGCCGCTGACCGCTTCGTCTATGTTCGATTTGCCGAAGTACAGCGGCTGTACGTATTTATCGAAGATCGACCAGCCGCCGCCTGCAAGGTAAGGGTTAACTTTCAGGTATTGACTCGTGTAGTTCAGCTCGTCTTGGAGTACTGCATTGACTTGCTTGTCGAAGTCAGTATCCTTGGGCAGGAGTTCCATTTTGCTCTTGAAGATCGGCAGGCCCCAGCCGGTTTTCGCGCGGTCGTCGGCTGGTTTGCCGCTGAAGAACCATTCGAAGAACGTCCAAGCTTCGTCAGGATGCTTCGAAGCTTTGTTGATGATGGCGCCGGTTGCGCCGCCCGTAGGCACGACGCGCGTTCCGTTCAGAGCCGTCGGCGTCGGCAGCATACCGTAATCGGCCAGATGCGTTTTCGCGCTTTCGTTGGAGCGAATCACTCCGCTGTACCAGTAGCCATCGATGATCATCGCGACTTGGTCCTTGAAGAACAGGTCGCCGCCGGACGTTTGGTCGTTGTTAACAGAGTTCGGCCCGACGTTGTTCTTGACCGCGTCGACCCACATATTGATATAGTCTTTGACCTCAGGCTTGTTGAAGTCGACGGAGGCGTTGTCCTCCGCGCTGACGTCTACGCCCGCGCTGAGCAGGTATTGCAGCAAGTTGTTGAAGTTCGGCTCTGTTTTGCCCCACTCGTTGGCGGCCAGGCCGTACTGCTTGATTTTGCCGCCGTCTTTGATCGTCAGCTTCTTGGCCAAGTCCATGACTTCCGGCCAGGACAGCGGCTTCGTAGGATCCGGGAGCGGCACGCCGGCAGCGTCGAACAGCTTCTTGTTGTAGAAGATGGCATAATCGTTGGACCAGTCTTTCGGCAGGCCGTAAATCGGGCCCGTACCGACCGTTTTGCCGTCGAAGCGGAAGACGTTCGTGATCGGCAGCAAGTCGTCCTGTTTAATCACCGTACTGGTGTTCATGCGGTCCGTCAGGTCGAGCGCGATGCCCTTGATGACGTAGTTCGGAAGATCGAATACCCCGGACAGCCGGATGACGTCGGGAGCGCCGCCCGTCGCGAGCTCGGCCGCCAGTTTCGTGCCATCTAGATTTTCCAGCTCGATCTTGATGTTCGAATGCTCTTTCTCGAATTCGGCGATTTGATCCTTGGACAGCTCGCCGTCGGAAATGCTCGTGCGGATCGTGACGACTTCGCCGTTGCTTGCGCCGCCGGTGTCGTTGCCGGTTGCGGCGTTGCCGGACGCTGTGCCGCCGCTGTCGTTCGTCGTTGTAGCGTTTCCGTTTGTTCCGCTGCTACTGGTATTGCCTCCGTTATTGCTGCATCCCGACAGCACGACGGCCGCAGCCGTTACCGCTGTCAGCATGATTGTCCATTTTCTCAATTTCTTTTCCCCCTTGGAGAAGTAATGATTGCTTCTTGCTGAATAAAATATAGCACGCGGAATGTAAGCGTTTGTATACGATGATCCTCCAATTTTAAGGGGTAATCGTATGGTGTTGGATTCTCGTGCCGTTGTCTTAGAGATGGGTCGAGAGCCAGCGGCTTGGGATTTTGTAATCGGCGAAGGAGGCGGAGTCGTCGTGGAGTCGTGGTGCCGTCGACGTTCGTGAACGTGGACGTGTTCAGCTGCGTCGTATCGGTCGATGTCACAGCTAACCCATTCAACATTTTCGTGCCCATCGGGAATCTTTTGCGTGGTTCCGATTTGCGTCGAGCTCGTGTCGTTCGAGGAATGTAGCCCGTGAAACACATTGCCGGCCATAGGTGAGCGGCAGCACGGATAATAGCAGTGCGATCAACAGTAATTTCACTATCGCTTTCTTTCCACTGAATTTCATTGCAGGTCGTCATCGCCTTTAGAATTCAAAAGTCGATGGCAATCATCCAATTAGACGGTCATTTCTACGGAGTGTGCAGCGGCACCGTCAGGGTAATGGCCGTCCCCTTCATTTCGCCGCTTTCGATGGTCATGGACGTGCCTTCCCTGTAAATAAGCCTGAGCCGCTGATAGACGTTGCGCAGCCCTATGCCGTTCTCATCGCTTTGCGCCTTCCCGTATTCCCGCTCCATGTCCGCTCTCACGTGCACCAGCGTCTCTTTATCCATGCCGATCCCGTTATCGACGATTCGCACCTTGAGATTGCCGTTCTCCGCCGACGCCGAGATGACGATTCGTCCGCCATCCTCCCAGCCCTCGAAGCCGTGCTTGATCGCGTTCTCGATGATCGGCTGCAGCACAAACCTCCCGATCGATCTGCTCTTCAGCTCGTCTGGAACCTCGTAGTCCACCTCGAAGCTGTGGCCGAAGCGGATCTGCTGGATGGTGACGTAGTTGGCGACATGCGCCAGCTCCTTGTCCAGCTCCACGATATCCGAGCCCTTGGCGATGCTGTAGCGAAACAAATCCGCCAGTGCCCTGACGATCGCGCTCACCTCGAGATTGCCGCTCTTCATGCTGCGCATGTTGATGACCTCCAGCGTATTGTACAGAAAATGCGGATTGATCTGTGCCTGCAGCATGTCGAGCTCGGCCCGCGTCTTCATCGCGATCAGCTCGTTCTCTTCGCACATCACGCGGTGCAGCTGGTCGATCATGCGGTTGTAGCTGCGCACGATGCCGCCGATTTCCGTATTGTCGATATCCTCAAGCCGCAACGACAAGTCCCCTTCGCCTACCCGCAGCATCGTCTCCTTTAACCGATGGATCGGCTTTACCAGCTGGATCGCAATCGGAACTGCCACGGCGATAGACAGCAGCAGCACGATCGACGTGAACAGCAGAAACTGTTGCTGATACTCCCGGTTCATCTCCAGCACGTCGGTGAAGACGAAGCCGATCGTCAGCTTCCAGTCCGTGTTCGGAATGCCGATCGTGGAGAAATGCCAGCCGGGATCGTCGACGGCGGCGTTCGCGCGCGACTCATAGATCATATGTCCTCTGGCGTCGGCGATAGTGTACGACGTATTGATCAAGCCCGAATCGATGTTTTCGAAAATCGACTGCTTCGGCACCATCAGCAGATAGGTGGCTTCGCCGGGGCCTTCCATCCGCTTTAGTAGCGCGGTTGACAGTGGATTGAAGACGTTGTTGTAATTCGTGATCCAATACGGATCGTCGCGGTCCTTCAAATAGTCTGTGTCGGTATTGAAAGCGCTCTTGTTGTTCGAGAAAATGGAAGAATAAATACAGTTGCCGTTCTCGTCGAGCAGGACGAAATACGAAATGTCATTCAGGCCCGGAAACATGAGCAGATTGGTCGGGAGACCGCCCATCAGCAGCGGGGTCGTATAATTGTTTGTCACGTAATCCTGCAGCTGCCGGCTAGCGGAAATTTCTTTCAGGATCGTTTCCGTGAACTGTAGCCGGTTGTGAATGCTGACAGCGGAGAAGCGGCTCGTCACGTTGACCGACGTCTGCATCTCCCGCTTGGTGTCGTGCTCCGACAGCCACGCGTACAGCACGCCATCCGAGACGGCGGGAACACCGACCGCGACGATGAGGGCGAGAATGATTTTGTTCCGCATGGAAACGGCGTGGAAGCCTTTCTTGATCAGATCATCCGGTAGTGTCCGCAACAGCCACTCGCTGCTGAGCGAGAAGCTCTTGATTTGAATCGAAATCATGCGGAACGGCTTAAACACCTGCTTGAGATACAAGTAGCTGAACAGGATCGTGATGAGCAGCGTCACCAGCGACAGCACAGCCATTTGGTAGATGCGTTCGCCGCGGAGCGCCCCGGTTCCGCCGTCCTTGTCGGTGTAAACGATGCTGAGGTTAAACGGCGTCAGCTGCTTGACCGCGTTGTTGTAGGACGCGGTGTCCGCCTGTCCTTCCTTCGACGCGTTTGTTGAGCCGGCGCCGGTGTCCTCCAGCCCGCTCAGCGGGTTTGAAGGCGCGGTCGTCCACAGCAGCCGCTTGTCCTTGCCGACGACGGAGAAATACGTCCCCTCCGGCGACTTCTCGGGAATGGCCTGCTGGAAGAAGCGGTCGCTCAGCACGATGATCGTGAGCACGCCGTTCTCGTTGCCGTTCGAGAACACGAGCCGGCCCTGAATTTCCGCCATGAACTCCTTCAGCTGATTGATGTCCGCCTTCTCCAGCATCGGGTTGTTCGTGCGGAACGCCTGCGCGAAGTCCGCCTGCGTGTACCGCGTCAGCTGCTCGCGGTCCGGCAGGATCAGCTTGTCCAGCTTGGAATAATGCAGCCGGTCCTGATCAACCCGGGGCAGGTCCACGAAGGAAGCGGATCCGATCTTCTGCGCCAAGGAGCGCTGGACGAAGCTCTGTCCCAGGAAGTAAACCGCCCGAAAGGAATCCGGCGACAGGTCGAGCGTATTGAACTTCTGCTGCAGCTCCCACATACCGAGGGTCGCGACGTTATCGCTGCGCAGACGCATGAGGTTCTTATAGTAATCGCTGAACTCCGGCGTCTGGAGCAGCAGCATCAAATTGTCGATGTTGTTCAGCTGAACGAGCACGTTCTGCTGAAACTGGTAGAGTATGTCCTGCGTTCGCTTCTCGTGCAGCGACTTGTCGATGGCATCTATGTACGTGATGCCGATATAGGCAAGCGCAAGTTGCGTGACCAGGGTAAGCGCCGCTGCGAGAATGACGATCCGCCGGAGCGTCGGTCCGAACCGTTTGATCATGCCGTGTCCCTCCGGGTTTACCGCGATTTGCTGCGGTATTCGTGCGGCGTCCTGCCCGTGTATTTCTTGAAGACCTCTGTGAAATAAGCCGGATCGGAGTAGCCAACCTGCTCGACGATTTCATAGATTTTGAGATTCGTTCCGCTGAGGAGCTCCATGGCCCGCTGCAGCCGGATGGAAGTCAGAAAGCTGAGGAAGGTTTGACCCGAGTTTTTGAACAACGCGAAGAGATGGCTGCCGGAGACATGCACTTGCTCCGCAACCTCCTTCAGGGTCAGGCTGCGGTCGTAATGGTCGCGTATGTACTGCTTCGCCTGCACCAGAAGCATGCTGACCGGCTCCGCTTCTTGGCTGCCTTCGGCGACGGTCACGGCGGCAAATTGTTCCTTTCTGGCGAGGACGAGCGGTGCGAGCTGGGGATTCTGGGAGGTCCCGGGCTGCACGGCCGCAAGCGTTCCCTCTTCCATGTTCGCGGACAGCGCCGCGGACGCCGCCTGCGCGGATAGGTAGATATTGGCTGGCGATCCGACCGTATGGCCGATGCCGCCGGAGAAAGTGGATTTAAACAACCCTCTGTACTTGCGCCAGAGCGGCAGCAGCTCGGCGAAATGCGTTTCGGCGTCCGGCTTTGTGGATAGCACGTAAGCTTCGCCCGTCTGTCCATTCACCCAGTGGTAGCCAATCTCCTTGCCTTCCCACAAATCGGTCAAAATATTGTCTAGCGAGAAAACAAGCAGTTTCTTCTCCTGGTCTCCCATGCCTGCCCCAGAAGATGCCAGACGGTCCGGACGAAAAACCGCGATCTGGTAACAGGTGCCTTCGAGCAGCACTTCGCCGTCGGAGCATCCCTGCTCCAAATCGACCTCGGAGAGGCGCTCCTGAAACAGGCGGCGCAGAAAATCGGCGCGAAGCACCCGCGTAAGTATTTCCGCCTTGCGCTTCAGCACGGACACGCGGAATTCGGCCTGCTTCTCTTCGCGCAGCCGTTCGACCGCTTTGGCGAACGTGTCGTACAGCATCTGAAACTGCAGTGGCTTGAGCAAATAATCGATTGCTCCGAACTGCAGCGCCTTCTTGGCATATTCAAAATCGTTGTAGCCGGATAGGATGACGACACGAATGAACGGATATTGCCCGTTCAGCGAAGTCATCAGCTCGATGCCGTCCATGAACGGCATCCGGATATCCGTAATGACGATATCGACGGGATGCTCCTCGACAAATTGAAGCGCTTCCAAACCATGCGAGCAACAGCCCACCACTTCGATTCCGACCTGATCCCACGTCCACGAAGCCAAGCCCTCGCGGATCTCTCTCTCGTCATCCACGATCAGCAGTTTATACAATTTATTTCCTCCCGCTGCTATGGTTACCAGTAAGTAACATCATTGCTAGATTGATTCCAGTATACTGATGTCAAGGACGATTTACGCGACTTTTAATGGGCCCATGTTTTTGACTTCCGACAGTTGAATTGTGCTGGTTGAACATCGAAAAGGGCTTCATTGATGGATTCAACTTTTCCAAGTATCATTTGTCGAACAACGTTAATCGTGTGTAATATCGCATGGGAACATTTTGTATCGTCCCCGATATTGCCGGGGCGGAATGGGAAAATCATGTCGGATGCGGCTTTCCATCGACTGGGATCGCGTTCGGTTCGTTAGTTCCCGTACCCTCTCTTTGAAACGCGAGATGGTTTGCGGCGCTAGACGTATCGCCGCTTTCTTGTCTCTTAGGAAACTGAATCCTAGGAACTTGCGGTTCCAAGGACGGTCTACCGCACTCTTTGCTCGATTCACGTTCAGTTTCAGCTTTCCTTCTACGAAGCGTGTTACCAACTCCATGACGCGCTCCCCTGCACGCTTGCTAGCAACGAAAATGTTGCAATCGTCTGCATATCGGACGAATCGCAGTCCTCGCTTAGTCAACTCTTTGTCCAGATCGTCCAGCAGAATATTCGCTAGGAGCGGACTTAATGGGCCCCCTTGCGGCGTTCCCTCGTCCGTTTTCTCTAGCCTTCCGTGTGCCATGACCCCAGCGTTCAGGTAGGAACGAATCAGTTTCAGCACACGCTTGTCTGTCACTCTCCTCGCTACCCGAGCCATGAGCATGCCATGGTTGACTCGGTCAAAGAATTTCACCGTATAGATGACGCCCATGCTGGGCGTACACGATAGAGCCGCCCTCCAATTGGAAGGGCGGCTCTTTGTCAACGGATGCGATTAAGCCGTGGTTTGGGCGGCGATGCCGTTCAGCTCGGCAACGTCCTCGGCGGACAGCGTAACGTTTGCCGCGCCAGCGCAGTTGATGATGTTGGTTGCTTTGCTCGCGCCGGGAATCGGAAGGATGGCCGGTGACAATTGGAGCAGCCAGGCAATTGCGATCTGTTGCGGCGAAGCGTCATGCCGGTCGGCGATCCGCGAAAGCGTTTCGTTGCTGCCGATACCGCGTGCGTTGCCCATGCCGTTCAGCGGGCTGTACGGCAGGAAGGCGATGCCGAGCTCTTCGCAGCGCTTCATCACGTCCATGGAAGAGTGGTCAAACAGGTTCATGCGGTTTTGGACGCTCGCTACGGTCACGATTCCGCGAGCTTCTTCAAGCTGAGCAACCGAAACGTTCGACAGCCCCACATGAACGACTTTCCCTTCCCGCTGCAATTCCGCGACCGCCCCAACGGACTCGGCGAAAGGCACCTTCGGATCCGGACGGTGGAATTGATAAAGCGCAATCGCTTCGACTCCGAGCGCGCGAAGGCTGTCCTCGCACGCTTGACGCAAATGCTCGGGGCGTCCGTCGGTCTCCCAGCGCCCTTCCGGACGGATATGCCCGCCTTTTGTCGCCACGATGGCTTCGGGACGGTTTTGCAGTGCTTTGGCCAGCAGACGTTCGTTATGACCATTTTCGGTAGAATTCAAACAGTAGGCATCAGCTGTATCGAACAGCGTAATGCCCTGCTCCAATGCGGCATGAATCGTTTTGATGCCGTCTTTCTCGGGCGGACGCCCGTTAACGGACAACGGCATGCAGCCCATCCCTATTTCTCCGACGAAAAGTCCCGTCGAACCCAATTTACGTTGTGGCATTGTCATTATAAAACCTCCTTGAGAGATGAGTTTTTTATTGGAAGTATCCAAATGTGACGATGAAATATTTCCATTTTCAAGTATAGCAGTTTGGCTTTTTCAACTGTAGTACTGAAATAGAGTTCATATAGTTACCTCGATGTTACTGGCCATGATAATGAACTAGCATCTGCACCCAAAAAATAGAATGACCATTTCTTTTGATTTCCAGTCTCAATCTCAAACAAAGATTGAAATGTTGAGTTCGAAAGGCAGTTTTGTATGACGAATAACAACAACATACGTTTTATTTTTTTATACTACGCGCTTCGGACCTTCGCATTGTGCTATCGTGCCCGATCGTATTATGAACTCACCAGATCTTTCTGGTCGACCTCATTTTTATGTGGCCGTAAAGCCTCCATCAATCACTATTGAAGATCCCGTCATAAAGCTGGAGGCTTCCGAGGCTAAGAAGACCGCTGCGCCTCCAAGCTCCTCCGGCCGCCCCCACCGGTTTAATGCGATACGATCCAGGAAAAATCGGCTCGCTTCCGAATTGTTGAATACCGGAGTATTGATTTCCGTAGCAAACGGACCGGGGCATAAGGCATTTACCGTAATGTTATAAGGCGCCAATTCCAACGCAATGACTTTTGTAAACTGAATAAGACCTCCCTTGCTCGAGCAGTACGCGCCCCGCTCCGGCAAAGCGACAATGCCTAACATGGAAGAGACATTGATGATGCGGCCGTATTGTTGATTTTTCATATGCTTAGCTACAGCGCGAGTGCATAGAAAAGGAGCCTTCAGATTCGTATTTTGTACAAGATCCCAGCTTTCTTCATCTAATTCGTCAATCGGTTTACGAATATTGATGCCCGCATTGTTTATCAGTATATCGATGCGCCCGAACTGCTCAACAACCGATTGAACCATAGTCTCCACTTGATCCGTATCTGTCACGTCTACCTCCAGACCTAATGTGTGCCGGCCAGTAGCCTGTGCAATAGCTTCAGCGCTTGACTGTGCCATTCCGAGATCTCGACTCGTCAGGACTACATTGGCACCAGCCCCGGCCAACGCATTGGACATTGCAAACCCAAGACCCTTGTTCCCACCGGTTACAAGCGCCACTCTATCATTAAGCTTAAACATATCGAGAGTCATTCCCAGTTCCTCTTTTCTTATGTGTATTTTGTTATCAGTTATAACAACAGTAAAGTATCTCAATCATCACCTTTTTATTTTCTCCATACGAAGGTAAAAACCGATTGATTTGATCATGCAATAAAGCCTGCTGCATTTGCTGGCATCGACCCAAGCGTCTTCTCTTCCGGCAAGTCTACTAGAAACACAATTTACATCTTCTCGAAACACAACTAAACGCGGATCCAGAAACCTTCGAACAACCTTATACCCTTATACCTAGCCATATTTCTCAGGAAATCCTCCCCCTAACTGCAGGGAAGGCTATTTACTATGCTCATTTTTCAGTATAGCATCGTAGAGTTAATCTAATAAGTTTTAAATATTTACAAGCTATTAGCTAGAATAGTGTGGAAAAGGCAGCCGATTTTTGCCAGCTGCCTCAGACTCGTCTTTGCTGGCGAAGCCCGGATTGACCTTAAATTTAGTTTTGGAATTCTTGGACGTTTGATATCCGCTCCATCGAATCGAGTAATATATTCGGTATTACAACGAGGTACGGATTATTCAACTGAAACTAATCAAGCTGACGCCGCTTGAGATCGGCGTCAGCTTGTAGGTTAGGGGCATTTTTCACTGTCTAAAGGGCTGCCCTTACGGGTGCATCGTTATTACTTTGGTAAATTTCATCTTATCGAAGTTCCCTACATACAGCAGGCCTGATGTCGTCGAGCCTTTGAACACGACACAGATCGTTTGATTGCCGGTTACCAATTGATCTAGATGCGAGGTGACGGTTTTGTAATTATCCCAGGCGCCACCCGTATTCGGGAGGTTGACCTTGCCGATAATATCGCCATCCTTGTTGTTCAATCTGATCTCCGCCACGACATCGTTAGGCGCCCTGTTGGAAGGCGAATCATAGTCGATGTCGATGGAATTCTTACCTTGAGCGCCCAAATCGACATTGTAAATCAGCCATGCACCCGTAAAGGTGTTGCCGACAATGGTTCTGTCAATGCCTGCCGGACGGGTTTCCGTCTTTAACGGATTGTTGTTAAAGGTGTTCTTTTCCGTCGACCAGCTGATCTTGTTCTCAAGCTCCACGGTCACGTCCGCTTCCGGCTGCTGAGCGCTTAACGAGAAGCTAGCATCATCGAAGTTGCCGACGTATTTCTTGCCCGTCTCACCTGAGCCCGCGCTGCCGGTAAACACAAGATAGATATCTTGAATACCAGAAATCTTCTGCATCAAGCTGCCGGCAACCGTCGTATACGTCGTCCAATTTGCTGCCGTCGGAGGCGTTGCAATCGTGCCCACCAGGGTACCGCCAGGGCTGCCCAGATGAACCTCGACCGCGGAGTTTGCATAAGAGTTGCCCGTATTGCCCGCATACTCGATTGATAACTGGTCAACGCCGTGACTTCCGAAATCCATTCGTTTAAATGCCAACCATGCGCCGTTGAACGTATTCGCTACTTGCAGTCCGCTCTTGCCGCCTTCCGTTTTAAGCGGCGTATTGTTGTTGTTCGGATTCGTTGCCGTCGTCCACGCGTCGTACTTCTCCAGCTCCAGCTTGGCGAAGTCGCTGCGAACGGCTGCGTAGCCCAAAGTAAAGCTGTCGAAGCTGCCCACGTAAGGAAGCGCGCTCGACGTGGTGCCTTTCAATACGATGTATACGTCTTGGCTGCCGGATATCGTTGTCGCCAAATCCGCAACGACCGTGTTGTAGTGACCCCAACCCGTTCCCGTATTCGGTAGGTCGACCGTGCCGACAAGCAGGCCCGCGATTCCGCCCAGCCTAATTTCCGCCTTGATGTCCGCAGGCGTTTTGTCGTCCGGGGCGTCATAGACGATCGCAATGTTGTTTCTGCCCTTCTGACTGCCGAAATCGACATTTTTGAAGGATAGCCATGCACCGTTGAACGTATTGCCGATCGTCTGTCCGCCGTTATTGTCCTCTACTGCCAGCGTTCCGCCCATATCGGGGCTGACCGCTTCCGTCCAGTCGGTTTTCTGCTCGAATTCGAGCTTCAAGACGTCCGCATCCGGCTGATCTCCCGGGTCCCCAGGATCCCCTGGGTCTCCCGGCGTCTGATCGTTGAAGGAGAAGCTTGCATTGTCGAAGTTGCCGATGTATTTCTTGCCCGTCTCGCCTTGGGCAGCGCTGCCGGTCAGCACAAAATAGATATCTTGAATTCCAGTAATGGTTTGCGACAAGCTACCGGTGACCGTCGCATACGTTCCCCAACCGTTTGCTTCCGTCGGAGGCGTTGCAGTCGTACCGATCAGCGCACCGGTCGGGCTGCCCAGATGAACCTCCAAGGCGGAGTTTGCGAACGTGTTGGACAAGTTGCCCGAGTATTCGACGGAGAATTGATTCACGCCCTCGCTGCCGAAATGCATGCGCTTGTAAGCGAACCATGCACCGTTGAACGTATTGGCGACTTGTTGCCCCGCTCCGTTTTTGCCAGCTTCCGTTTTCAACGGGCCGTTATTAGCCGGATTCAAGTCTGTCGTCCATTCGTCATAGGTTTCCAGTTCCAGCTTGGCAAAATCGCTTCTGACCGGCTCGTAGCCGAATTTAAACCAATCGAAGTTCCCGATATAAGGGAGATTGTTTGGCGTGCCAGCTACCATCACGACATACAATTTCTGCGCTCCCGTAAGCGTTCTGCTCAGGTTGGCTTTCGTCGCGATATAGGAACCCCATCCGCTCAGCTTATCCTCCAGATTAACGGTACCGACAACCTCGCTGGTGATGCTGCCCAATCGGAACTCCAGCTTGCTGCCTGCCGGCACTTTATCTGTAGGCGCATCGTATTCAACGGTTACGTTGTTCGATCCGGTCGTGCCGAAATCGACATTATAGGCCAGCCAAGCTCCGTTGAACGTATGTGCAACTACGACTCCGCCGTTGCTTGCTTCCGTGCTCAGTCCCCCGTTGCCGGCTGGATGCGTGGCTGAAGTCCACTCCGTTCGTTCTTCGAATTGTACGGTCAAGCCGTTATCCCCCGGCTCTCCCGGCTCTTCCGGCGCATCCGGTTCCGGCAATGGCAGGGGTACCGGAATCGGATCCTCGACGGTCGGCGGTCCTTCCGGATCAGGTAAGGTTCCTGGTTCCGCCTGATTTTCGATCGGATCGGCCAGCCACAACGGCGATTGGTAAATATCTCCGTTGAACTCGTTCACCAGGTAGACATTGACCTGATATTTGCTTGCATTCACGTTATAGATTTGCGAAATGTCGAAGCTTCCCTGTTTGACCGGCACTGCGCTGGACAACCAAGCGCGCTGATTACCGTCCATCAGTTGGAAGACCACGACTGCCGAATTGACATAGTCGCCCTTCAAGGTACCGGTAACATCGACCGTCATGTTGCCATCCCGATGGATATCGGCCTTGAGATCGTACACATCCCATTTCACGTCCGATGTATAGGCCGCATTCGAGATCAGCGCTTCGCCTGCCGCGCGGTTCATGTCCGCATTGGCTTTGGCTCTAACCTGAATCGCGCCTGCCGCATAATTAAGCGGTCCGACCGTCTGCGGATTGGACGTGGCAGGTCTCCACGTTTTGCCGCCGTCCGTGCTGAATTGATAATCGGTCGCTGGCTCGATGCCGTCCGCCGGCGTCCATCCGAAGGTGTTCGCTTTGTCGTCCACGGCCGGATTCGTCGGCGCAGCCGGGATCGTCAGCTTTCTGACCGCTTCAAGGCTGAATTCGAACGCGATATCCGTGCTCGTTCCGTTGACCTGATGCACCTCGGCAGTCAAGACGTTCTCGCCTTCGACCAGATATGCCGGATCGATGACGAATCCGTTCCGGTCGCGTTCATCCGCTACGGTCGCGTTCGCGTAGGTGTTGTAATTCACGGTTCCCGTCGGCATGTTGGTACGGGAGATTTCATGCCCGTTCAAGTACACGATCGCGCCGTCGTCGCGAATCAAGCTGGCATCCAGCTCGAGAATGTTCTTGACGTCCTTGGCATTGAAGGTTCTGCGGAAATAAGTCGTCGGGTATTTATTGTTGACGTTCGGCCCGTAGCTGACCTTCGTCGCCGGTTTGCCGTAGCTGTCGTATCCAAGCATGGCTTGGCCGGAGCTCCAGCTGCTATCGTCGAAATTCAGGTCCGTCCAGCCATTGCCGGCGTATTGGCCTTTATCGAGAAATTTCCACGTCGATTTCTCGGCAATCAACGGCTCGTGGTTTAGGTTGTTGTCGATATCCGCCGAGTAATCGATCGCCGGCGGAGCAGCGCTTGCTTTGGCGCCCCAGCTGGTGTTCGGCTTGCTGCCCATATGGAATTCCAGCGTGCCGCCGGCCATCAGATCGTCGTATTTAATCCAAGCTTGATCGAAATTGTTTCCGTTCAGCTCCGCGGATTGAATAAAACGATTTTCGCTGGATACGTCATCTGCTTTGATCGTCAACGTTTTGCCGCTGCCCATATGCAGCTTCACCTCGGAGAAAATCGGGGAGCCGATCAAGAAATCCGCTTCGCCCGGGTTCCCAGGGAACAAGCCCAACGCGCTGTACACGTACCAAGAGCCCATGCCGCCGGCATCGTCGTCCATCGAGGACAAGTAGCCTTCCGGATCGTCGCGGTAGACGCGCGATTTCATCGGATACATATACGCCCCGTGGTTGTGGTATTTCTGGGTCACGACTTCAGTCGTAAACTCTCTTGCGTAATATTGCGTCAGATAAGGATAGCCCAGGTAGTCGAACAAATACGGCGCCTGAATATCCTCTTCATTGATCGCCATATATTCGTCGATCGCGAAGAAATGCAGCAGCTGCTTCGCCATCTCCGTTTTGCCGCCCATCAGCTCGGCCATGCCGTTCACGTCCTGAGGCACGGACCAGCGGTACTGCCACAGGTTGCCTTGGTACGCATACCGGTCGACCGCCAAAATATCGCCGGTGCCGACCGTCGTGCCGTTCGGCGTGAAGAAGCCGGTCTTAACGCCCTTCTCGTCCACTTGATTCTTATTCCACAGATTCTTATAGGACAACGCGAGACTTTTGTACTTGTCATACGTCGCTTTATCCCCGATCAATTGAGCTAATTTCATCGGGAACGAAGCGCTGTTGTACTTCTCCAGCTTGCCGGAAATATCGGCGTCGCTGATCGAGAAGTTGTCCGCATCGACGGCCATTCCTTTCAAGGCTTTGTACACGTCGAAATCCTTGAAGCCTTTCGCATAAGCATCGAGAATAACGGCACCGTTAAACTCGTTCCGTACAGTCGGACTCGGCCAGTAGCCGTCGCCGTATTGAGTATAGGAGCCGCGGGTGCTGTAAAGATCGACCAGCGACTTCACCATGTTGTTGTAACGCTGAGGCTCGAAGAGCGAGAACATGGCGTACTTGCGGAAATCATCCCACGTCGTCCAGCCGTTGTAATATTCGAAATCATCGCCAAGCTCGGAGGCTTGGCGAATGGTGTTCTCGTCTCTAGCCGCCTTGAACGTGCCGGCCGAGCTGGTGACATTCTTCGGGCTCAGGTAAGAGTGGTACATTTGCGTGTAGAACACGCGTTTGTTCTCTTCGTTCGAATCCGTGATCTCAACCTTGTTCAGCACGCTGCTCCAAGCGTCTCTCGCCTCCGCGTGACGCGCGTTGAAGTCCAAGTCCGAGTATTGGCCGCGCTCGGCTTGCGCCTGTTCCACACTGACCGTCGACAGGCCGACTTCCGCTTGAATCACTTTGTTGTCTTGCGTGTTGAAATTGACCCATGCGCCGCTTTTGTAGCCGGTGCGCTGTGCCACTTGGCCTACCGCATCGTCTTGCCACGTGCTGTAGGAGTCAAAGTTATGATCGAACTTAATGGAGTAATAGATCGTGTAGTAACCATATCCGCATACGTTCTTGGACTTGATCATACCCGTGATTTCGTTGTTGCTCTCCACTTTCAGGTTGGCATCCACCATGCCTGCGTACGAGTTGGAGAGGTCAACCAATGCGGAGCCCGTATTCGCCGAGTTCGGGAACGTATACTTGTGGAAGCCGACGTTGTCCGAAGACGTCAGCTGCACGCCGATGCCCGATGCGAGTGTCACGCCGTAGTAGCCTGCGGAAGCCTGCTCGCTGCTCTTGTCGTACTTCTGCTTATAATCCGCGACGTTCTTTGTAAAATCGCGCGTCTCTGGCATCATGAGAATGTTGCCGCCGCCGCCGCTGCAGCCAACGCCGCTGAAACGAAGATGCGAGAAGCCCTTCAAATATTTGCTCTCGTAGTAGTAACCGCTGAATGCCCCGCCATCGCTGTCAGGACCGAGGGATACCAGGCCGAAAGGCGTCGTTGGACCTGGGTTCGTCTGCCCGTTGTCGCCCAGCGTGTTGATAAACGGATCCACATAGTCGATCGGCGCCAGGTTCGTTGCCGGACCGACCGGGGTTTGATCCGCATCGACCCCATACAATTCCAGCTCGTACAGACGGGCCGTATTGTTGTCGTAAGCGGCCTTGTCGATATAAAGCCGCACGTACCGCGCTGCGAACGGCGTCACTAAGCGGTCCACGATCGTTTGCACGTTGCTCTTCACGACGTCGACGTCTGTCCATGTTGTGCCGTCGCCGCTCTTCTGAAGCCGGAAATCCTTCGTGTTCCAGAAAGGGCTGTTCGACGTCTCGTTGATGGCCGCGTTTTGCACGGCCCATTCGTTGATGTTGTAGACTTTGCCCAGGTCGAGCATCAGCCATTTTTTCGAAACGGATGTATTGTCGCACCATTTCGTGTCGGTTTTGCCGTCAACGGCATTGCTGGCGCCCTCGTTCGCGTTGCACTGGCCGGAAGCCGTCGCGGTCGCTCCGAGCGCTACGTTCTTGGTCGGCTCGCCTTGAACCGCCGTCGCCGCGGACACGATTTCCGAGGATAACGGCACCAGCATGTTGTAGAGGAACAATGCCGTCATTACAACTGCAAGAAGCTTTTTACACATTCGAATTTGGTCCTCCTTCGTTCGTCTTACACAGAACCGACTGGCAGCAGTCGATTGATCATCACGGCAACCTCAGCTCGCGTCACGGATTTCTTTGGATTGAACTGCTTGCCATCGCCCTCGATCAGACCCTTCGACCAGGCTTCATCGACAGCGGCAGTTGCCCATGCCGAGATGTCTTTCGCATCCGCGAAAGCAGGCGCTCCCTTGCCTGGCGAGGACAATTCGAAATACTTGGCGGCGCGCACAAGCGCAACGACCGCTTCTTCGCGCGTGATTTTGTCATTCGGTCTGAACGCGCCCTCATAGCCCGAAACAATGCCAAGCGATGCCGCTTGAGCGACCGCATCGGTGTAGTACCGGCCGGCCGGCACGTCCTTGAACGGATTGGTTCCGGCTTGCACGTCGGCGTTCCCCGTCCATTCAATGCTCCGCATGATCATCGTGGTGAACTCCGCCCGCGTAATGTTACGGCTTGGCGCATAATGCTGCTTGTCCACGCCGTTCAAGATATGCTTCGCGGTCAGGGACTTCACGGGTTTCTCCGCCCAATGTCCATTCAAATCCGCAAAGGTTTTGTTGTATTCAAGAATCGTATAGTACGAGAAATGATTCGCCTGGAACGTCAACGTACCGTTGCTTACCGTGCCGCCAACATACTCAAGCTGCTTACCGTTTACGTAGTACACACCGGCCAGGTCGGAATCGATCAGCTGCTCTTGTTCCTTCGTCAGCTTCAGGTTGACCACGGCCGGCTTGTCTAGATTGTGGACCTCCGAGACGTTATTGCCCGAATGCACCTGAATCACGACCGAGATCACAACGCCGGTCGACGCATAATCCGTATTCGATTGGAGCGTCCCATTAATGGCGTTCTTGGCATCATCCGTCAGTACAGTGTTCAGCACGATGCGAATATTCGTGCTTTGTCCGCTCTCGCTTGGAGCCGCAATGGCTCCTGCCAGGAAACGAACCGTGCCGTTATCGGAGATGACGATGAGATCCAAATCCTTGTCCATCAGGGTCTTCAGCGCTTGTGCGGGGAATTCCAGCGCATTTCCGGACGTGCCCGTCGATACTGGCAGCTCGATCGTCACGGAATCCAGTGCTTGTTCGATCGCGGAAGTCAGCGTGTCACCGCCGAAGATATACGTGCCGTCTTTGGCTTTATCCGGTTGAATGACGGAACCGGACGTACTGCCGGCATCGGCCGGAATCGTGCCCGTATCGGTCGGTGGAGTAACCGTTCCGTTTCCGTTGCCAGGCGTCGTGCCTCCGCCGCCAAGCTTGTCCACAACGTTGAAAGACTTGTTCAACGTGGCGGAGCCGCTGCTAGCGACTGTTTTATACACGCCGTAAGGCGCAAAATCCTCCGTATCCGGAATGGTAATCGTCGCACTGAATATGCCGTTCGCAGGCTCGATGACATCCAGATAGAATACCGTATCGTTGGGACGCACGATCTTCACGACAACGTCGTTCGATGCCGTCCCGGAAAGCGTAATTTCATCGCCGCGCAGCACTTCCTGCGCACTCAAGTCGAGTGCGAAAGAAGCCGCCGCGTAGCTGGAAACCGGTGATAGGACGAAGAGCAACACCAGCATGGCCGCCAAAACCTTTTTCACGTTTGCAGTCCTCTCTTTCTAGCCGTTATTGGAGCAGGATCGGTTTCGCCAATTGGGTAGGCGTGGTAAGCTTGCTGTCAAATTGATTCACGACGAACACCTTCACCTTGTAATCCGATCCCGTTTCGTTGAAGTACTGCGTAATTGCCATCTTCGTTTGTTTCAGCGGAACGGCGCTGATGAGCACCGGAGCCGGGTTTTTCCCCTTCAACAGCTGGAACACCAGGAACGCGTCGTCGCCGTACTCGGTCAGCTGCTCGACGTTCACGCCGACTTTAATCTGGTCGCCTCGATCGATGGTTCCCATGAGCAGGAACGTGTCCCGAACGTCGTTCTTGGTGTACGCTTTGGTCGACGCAAGCGGCATGCCGTACGCAATGCCCAGCGTCGCATTGGCTGCAATGCGCACCTGAACGGAACCTGCAGGATAATCGCCGTCTCCAACCGGCTGTGGATTCGCCGTCACCAGCTTCCATGTTGCGCCGTTGTTCACGCTGAATTCATAATCGGTCGGCTGTGTATACTTCGGAGCATTCGTCCAGCCAAACGTATTATGCGCATCGTCCATGACCGGCGCGGTAGGTGCCGCCGGTTGGATGCCTGCGCTGGTCGCGGTTCTGGCATCCGAATTGTCGCGTTTGTTGATGGCTTTCACGACGAAATTATACGTTTGGTCAAGGTTCATATTTTCCACGACGTATTGATAGCTGTCCTGACCTGCTGCAACCGGAAGATAAACGCTCCAGTTCGGGCCCAGTTTGCCGTTGGCCTCATAGATTCGGAACCCTCTGATAACATTGTCAGAGCTGTCTTGCGGTTTGGTCCACGTGATCGTCCGTTTGCCGTCATCCGTCTTGACCGCAGTCAAGTCTTCGACCGGATTCGGTTTCACGTCGTCCCTTACGATGGCGTACGTATCGAACGGCGCATCATCGCCCGATTGGTAGGACTTGATCGTAAAGCTGTTCTCCGTCATGCTGATGCCGGAGTAAATCGCTTTCTTCGGCTGCAGGAAGACGTCCGCGTAGAAGCGGTCGACGCCGTCTTGGATATCGTAGAATTTCGTAGCGGCCGAGTTGTTGATCATATACAGCGTTCCGTCTGGATTGAGCACGCGGTCTTGATCGTCCTTCTGGACGTTCTTGATCGGTTGGTTGTTGTACATTTGGAACGAACGCATAAAGGTATGGTCATGGCCTTGCAGCACCACGTCGATGCCCAGCTCGTCGAAGACCGGGTACAGCATTTGGCGCAGGGCCAAGATATCGCTTTCGATGGCATGGTTGCCGACGGAATAAATCGCTTTATGGAACGCGACGATCTTCCACTTCTTGTCCGTTTGCGCGACTTCTCTCTTCAGCCATTCGATCTCGTGGCTGAACGATGCCTTCTGGCGGTCGTCCCAGCCGATATCCATCGTGTTAAGCACCATGATATGCGCATCGCCGTAGTCGTACGCGTACACGCTGCCCGGCGGCAACGGATCCTCGATCGAATTGTTCGGATAATTGAGATGATAGTAATAGTTATCGTTATAAGGTCCTTCGTGGTTGCCGACGGCTGCCTGGATCGGCAGGTTCATCAGCATATCCTGCGGCTCTCCGAAATAGTCCAGCCATTGGGATTCCAAGGCGCCCGCATCAACCTGGTCGCCGGTCATGAGCAGGAACTTTGGATCCGTTACATGCTGCAGCGCTTGCGTCATCGTGTTGGCCCAAACGCTGTAATCCTGCGTGTTGGAGCCTTGCGAGTCCGTCATATACAAGAAATTGAAGGTGTTTTCGTTCTCGCCTTCGGTCGTGAATGTCCCCGTCTGACTCCAATAATTTTCCGCTCCTACGCGATACTTGTAGGCCGTTCCCGGTGTCAGGCCTTCCACCAGCACTTTATGGCTGATGAACGATCCGGTCGTGCTGTTCGTGATCTTCAGATTGTTGAGAATCTTCGTCTCTTCCGGCTTGCCTACGAAACGTTTGACATCCGGCGAATCGAAGGATTCCGAGGCCGGCACGACCTCGACGATGCTGTCCGTCGCGTTCGCCGGCGCGTTCTGCGGCCTGTTGTAATTGGTGTACCAAGCGAAAGAACGGTTCGTCTTCGCGCTGCCGTAGATCGACATTGCGATCGCGATCGGCGAATAGTTCACCAATTCAGATAAGTTGGTCGGATTGAATTTAAGGCTCGTTACAACCGTTCCATCCGCATATTGCAGACCGGCTTGTCCGTCATAGGAAAGGCTCACCCGTTGACCCGGCAAAATGGCTTTCGCCAATTTCAAGGTCATACTGGAGGTGTCCACGCCCTGTTCGATGCTTTGCACTTGAACAGGCAGCGCATCGGCCATCACGATCATATGATTGTGCAGATCGGTCGTCAGCTGATTCATGTCCGAAACCATCGTCAGCGAGATGCTTTTGCCATCGGCCGCAACGGTACTCGCTGCAGCTCCCGTGTAATCCGCAGGCAGGAAGAACGCATTGCTTGACACGATATCCTTCGTCATAGTCGGCGTCGACCAGCGAAGGTACAAGTTGGAGCCGCCAAAGTCTTCGAAGTATTCGATTTTGAAGCTGTATTTCCGATTGCCTTCCAGCGTGACAGGGGTACTTACTTGCTCTTTATCCCAGTCATTCACCCAGTGGTCGATGACGAGCTTATCGTCGATCCACATGCGGAATCCGTTGTCGCCCTGCATATAGAACGTATAGTCATCCGTTTGCGGCGCCATGATTTGGCCGGTCCAGCGCACGTTCGCGCCGTCCTCTCCGCCCGTGAAGTTGGTCAGGACCGGGTTCAAATCCGTGAAATTGATCAGTGGATCGACCGTGGTCGCTTTATAATCGCCGAAAGCAAAATTATTGCCCGAGCCGGTGCCCAGGTAATATTCGCCTAGCAAGCCCTGAACGTTTCCGGTCGCTCCTTGGACCGTACCGGCCGGTGCTTCGGCAAAACCAAAGGCTTGGAATTCATAGATATGAGCCGAATAACGTCCCGTGGCAGGACCCTCATCGCCTGGATTCGTGATGTCGAGCTTGAAATATCTCGCTTTCACCGGCGTTTCCAGATCATGCGTCGTCGTGCCGTACGTGTTGCCCGTCACGGTAACGACAGGCGTCCAGCTCACGTCGTCGCTGCTCGTTTCTATCATGAAATCCTTCGTATTGTATTGCGCCTGCTCGCCGCCAGCACCAGCATGAGCCAGTACGAATTGCTGTACGGTGACTTCCGAGCCTGCGTCGATTTTGAGCCAATACGGGTTCTCCGGCGTAGGCAAATTGCTGTCGCCCTCGTAAACCCACTTGCCGCTGTCCATATTTCCGTCAATCGCATGGGACGGCGCAAAATCTTCCGACACGTACCCATTCGCGGTTGCAGTTACGCCAGCTGCTGCAAAAACGTTCGTAGCGGTTGTTCTGGCATTGGCTTGCTGCACCGCGAAATAACCCGCGGCAGCGAACACCGACGTCCAAAGCATCACGACTACAAGCATACGATTCGTCAGCTTGAAACTTCTCTTCACTCCTACATTCCCTCCTACTAATATTGATTTGCTAGATTAGTATAAGCCGGAATAGAGAGAGGTTCTATTCATAGAGTGTAAAATCAACATGTAATTTTTGTAAAAAAGAAACACTATTTTGCTGCTTCTTTTATTGTTTTTTTCGTGCATGCCATATACGGATGAAAGCCAAAAGAGCCTTTCTCAAAGAAAGGCTCCGTTAACGATAATGAATCGAATGGTCGCTGTGATCCCAATATAAAGGAGATATCTAATTGGGAAGTGATAGTTCTCTTTAAAATAAGTCAATACCATCGAAATAAACGCGAAATACAAAAAAAGAGCAGTATATTTTAGGCCTTGACATTGAACTGCTTCTCACTTCACAAGCTATACATTATCCTTTTAACCCTGTTGTTGAAATTCCTTCAACAAAATGCTTCTGCGCCAAGAAAAAAATGAAAATACAAGGAAGCATAGTTAGCAGCGACATCGCCATAATTTCGCTCCAATTCACGTTGGCGACTGCATCCAGAGACATCCGAAGAGCAAGCGGCAAAGTAAATTTTCTTACGCTGTTCACATAGATCAGAACGTTGAAGAAATCGTTCCACACCCAGATAAACTGAATGATACTAACCGAGAATACAGCGGGTTTGCACAGTGGGAGCAGAATCCGCAGCAAAATACCGAAGGATCCGCATCCGTCCATCTTCGCCGATTCGTCCAATTCCCTTGGAAGACCGCGGAAAAACTGAACCATCATAAAGTTAAAGAACGGAAAAGTTCCTAAGAAGGCCGGAATGATAAAGGGTAAATAACTGTCCAGCCAGCCCAGCTGCTTAAACAGTAGATAGCGTGGGATGATGATAACCGCTCCTGGAAGCATGAGCGTGGAAATCATAAGTGAAAACAATATTTTTTTTAAAGGAAATTCAAACCGAACGAAGCCGTATCCCACTAGAAGACTTGAGAGCGCTGTACCGACCACTACCGGAAGGGTAAGCAGTATAGAGTTGGTATAAAAGGTTCCGAAAGAATATTGTCCGGTTCCCTTCCAACCGTTAATATAGGAATCCCAATTGATGTGGCTTGGGATGAGTCCGATGGAAGAAAAGATTTCAGCATTGGTTCGAAAGGTTGCCGAAACAAGCCACAGTAGCGGATAAATCATAATCAGCCCAAAAAGAGACAACAACATATACGAGCTTAGTGTAGATAGTTTCTTCATTAGTTTTTACCCCCATCCTCGTAATGGACCCAGCTGGATGAAGATTTGAACGTGAAGAAAGTAAAGATCAGGATAATGATAAACAGCACCCAGGATTGTGCCGATGCGTACCCCATTTTGAAGAATTGGAATGCGTTCTGGTAAATTAATAAACCATACAGATAAGTGGAGTTTAACGGTCCTCCACCGGTAATGATCATAGCTCCGGTAAATTCTTGGAAAGCATTGACCATCTGCATGATCAGGTTGAAAAATAAAATAGGAGTAATAAGAGGCAATGTGATGCTGAAAAACATCCGTATTCGGGAAGCTCCATCAATTTTGCCTGCTTCGTAAAGCTCACCCGGAACTTGTTTTAATCCTGCCAAGAAAAGTACCATAGAAGATCCAAACTGCCACACGGTCAGCAAACTGATCGTAAACAGGGCATATTTGGGACTGCCGATCCAATCCACCCCCGGGATATGGATCCGGTCTAACATGACATTGATCAGTCCTTCTTTGGAGAATAAATACCTCCATAGAATAGCAACGGTTACACTGCCCCCCATAATGGAGGGCAAGTAGTAAATGGTTCGAAACAAGTTGATGCTTTTTAGCTTCATGTTAAGAATGAGGGCGACTAGCAATGAGAATATAATTTTAGAGGGTACTGCAATTAACACGAATATGAAAGTAACTTGCAGCGATTTAAGAAACAAAGGGTCGTTGGAAAACAAATTGGTGAAGTTATCCAGTCCGATAAAATGTGGCTTCCTTAATAAGCTCAGGTCTGTAAACGAATAGATGAAGGATGAGGCAAAGGGATATAATTCGAATAACAGAAAACCTATGAGCCAAGGACTGATGTAAAGCAACCCCATATAGTTCCAGGACCGGCGTTTGGCCCTTCGCTTGGCGGTTATAGACTTATGACGGTGTTCCGCCATTGTTTTCATAGGTTCACCTCTCCTTTACTTTAGTATTACTGGCTGCTTTTCAATTCCTTCAGCTTGGCGTTCATATTTTTGATCAATTCGTCGGCCGCTTGTTCTGGTGTTGCCTTTTTGTAAGCCAACTTTTGAATATTGTCTAAACGAATTTTACCCAATTCCGCGTTGCTGCTGATTCCGTTTAACGGGCCTCCACTCGTTTTTAAAGCGATTTCTGTTCCTTTTGCTATGCTTGGTTCAATTTTACCGGCATCTGTCAGCACTTTCAGGGAACTGTTGGAAGCTGGAGTTCCTCTAACATCACCAAGAATCGTTGCTGCATCTTTGTCGTTTAGAAGCCAGTTCATCAACTTGGCCGATTCTTTCACATTCTTAGAATTTTTGTTAATTGCAAAAATTTGTGCCGGACGAGTATCAACTGCTGTTCTTTTGGCGTCCTTTGCGATCACGGAGGCGGTAACATCTGTTGCGAACGTGATATCCTTCTTCATCACCGGAATGTTGGAAGTAAAATTCATAGTAAAGCCGATCTCGCCCTTGAACCATTTCGGATTCTGTTCAATCTTGTTTGAGAAAGCGGTGGATTCTTCAAAAGGTTGAATGACACCGGCATCCAGGTATTTTTTAATATAATTCATCGCCTCAACAGCTACGGTTTTGTCGAAGCCAAGCGTGTAATCATCCTTCACGAATTGATTACCTGTTTTTTGCATGACATAGTATCTGACTAATTCGGTTGCAAGGTTGGGATCAATGTTCATCAAGACATCTTTACCGTTGCTCTGGTCGTGCACTTTCTTGCCGTATACCAACAGGTTGTCCCAATCCCACTTGGTATCCTCAGGTATGCCGTATTTTGTGAACAAATCTTTATTGTAGTAGAACACCATTCCAATGATTCCTGTAGGCAGCCCAAGAAGTTTATTGTTCACTGTTGAATAATCGGCAAGGAATTTATTGTCAAACTGAGTAAGATCGACAGTATCTTTCAAGGTGTTCAAATCGACGAAAACGTCTCCTTGTTGGGATATGTCAAAGAGCCAAGGCTGATCTACCTGTATCAAATCAGGAGCGGTTCCACCTGCCAGTTGGGTTTTCAGTTTCTGTTCATAGCCATCGAATCCTCCATATTCTGCTTCCACTTTGATATTCGGATTCAGCTCCATGTATTTGTCTAGTGCCGCAAGTGTCGCTTTGTGACGGTCATCGCTTCCCCACCAGGAGAAACGCAAAGTTACTTTATCTCCCGGTTTCCCGGAAGCACCCTGACTGTTGTTATCATTTGTTGTTCCTCCACATCCACTCAGCGCCAAAATACTGAATAGAGCAACAGAGCACCATACACCGACCCATTTCATTTTCATAGCCATCGAACCCTCTTTCTCTTGTTTGATCTAGAATCTAATCTTGACTTACTTCAACCTTAACAGGATGCGGCCTGTTTCGGTATGTATCGGATTATAGTTTCAGGCGCTGTCTTTTAAGCATTTCTGAAATCTTTTTTTATTTAATGGGGTGCTGATTTTAGAAAAGGGGGTCTTGTTTAAGAAAGGAGTGCGACGAAAAGGTTTACATGGGCTATAATAAACTAACTTCGTGAGCTGTCATAGGGAGAAGGAGGCTGGCAAGATGTATTCAATGCTTATCGTAGAAGACGAGTATGAAATCCTTCACGGGATCAGTAACTATTTTCCTTGGGATGAATTGGGGTTCCATATTGCAGGGGAAGCTGAAAACGGTAAACAAGCGCTTGATTTCCTTAAGGATCAATCTGTGGATGTCATTCTCTGTGATATTAAAATGCCTATCAAATCCGGTCTTGAGTTGGCCCGAGAGTTATACAATGAAAATTCAAAGGTTAAAATCGTCTTTTTGACTGGACATAAGGATTTCGAATATGTCAAGGAAGCTTTAGAATACGGGGCCAAAGGATATATCGTAAAGCCTACTAAATATAGAGAGCTTGCAGAGGTATTCGGCAAGCTTAAAGAAGAATTGGACCGGGAGACGAAATCGGCTGTTCCTATGCCGAAGCCTCAGAGTGAAGAAGAAGTATTGATCGGAAAAATTAAATCCTACGTTCATGAACACTTTCGCACAGCCTGCCTGAAGGATGTTGCCCAGATCGTCCATATGAATCCTTACTATGTTAGCACCTATTTTAAGAAGAAAACGGGACAATCCTTCTCTGATTATGTTTTATCGATCAAAATGACAAAAGCAACCGAATACTTAACTGATCCGCAGTATAAAACTTACCAAATCAGCGAGTTGGTCGGCTACGGAAATCCTAAAAATTTCTCCAAATCTTTTAAGGCTTTCTATGGCAAGAACCCTAGAGAATTCCGTCTATACATCCACGAAGGGGATTAAGAGCCATGTGGAAACAACAATACATGTTTAAAAATTTGATTTTCTTCCTCATCCCACTCCTGATACCCATTCTGATTCTAGGTTCGTTGGCTATTTTAATTACACAGCATTTTGTCAAACAGGATATTAACCTGAACAACTTAAATTTGCTGACCCAGACTAGAGACAATGTTGAGCTGATTCTGAATGAAATGGATACGTTATCCCTTGGATTTCAGACAAGCAACAATATAGCTGTACGTCTGAAGGATATTCTAAATTCGAACGCCTTAACATACGATCAAGCGGTGACCCGTGATTTAATTGCTGATTTCGCTACCGCCCCGGCCTATGCTCGTCCGTTTATCGATTCCATCTATATTTATTACAACAATCCGGCCAAAAACATGTTAACTTCGACAGAGGGATTTGTATCATTCGACCGGTTCTATGACCAAAGCTGGTACGAATCCTACAAACGGGCTGGCTCAGGAGAAACTTGGCTGGAAGAAAGGCAGATCAACCGGTACGGAATTGAGAAAAAGCGCGTCATTTCAGTCTACCGCAAGCTTCATACAACGGGCACTGCCAAAGTCACAGGAGTAATTGTTCTAAATATACTTCCCGAATATATCGAGAAGATGCTGGCTGATCTCGTGTCTAAGGACCAAACGGTATTGATCGCAGACGATCATTACCGGGTTTTATTCCAAACGGATAGGTCTACCCTTGCTTCCTCCCAAGTGGATCTACAAAAAATAATGGCCTCTTCTGCTCAATCTTCAACTATCCGATTGGGATCTAAAGCTTATACCGTAACCCGGCTGCAATCCAACCGTCAGGGGCTCCATTATATATCACTCATCCCGCAAACCATTCTTTACCGGATTCCCATCCAACTCAGTCAAATTACTATATCCTTACTCGTGGTTTCCCTTCTAATCGGATTGGCGATCACCTACTGGCTGACGAGAAAGAATTATAACAACTTAAAGAACATCGTAACGATCATCAAATCCGTCGAGCAAGGCAAACCTTTACCTGCTCAACCGGTTAAGGTCATTGATGAATATGGCTTTATTCTTCAGAACATTATTAAAGGCTTCATAGAACAAAGCTATTTAAAGGTCCTATTGTCCGAAAGGAATTATCGGCTGCGTTTTATGGAGATGCTGGCTCTGCAATCGCAGATAAATCCCCATTTTTTGTATAATACTTTGGAGATTATCTATTGGAAGACCGTAGCGATAACGAAAAAACCGAATGAAGCTAGTACGATGATCGAGCACTTAGGCGATATACTGAAATATGCTTTAACCGCTCCCTACCAGCAAACAGTGATGCTCCAAAAGGAAATTCAATATACGGAAGTTTATCTTGAAATTCAAAAGATCCGCTACAAGGATCAGTTTAAAGTTGTTTGGGATTTGGATAGCGATCCGGAGCGTCACTTTGTCCCCAAACTGCTGCTGCAGCCTTTAATTGAAAACAGCATCTATCACGGCATTAAAGAAAAAAATGGCATATGCGGGATCAAGATCCGACTGCGGTGCTCCTCTGCTTTCATCACCATTGATGTGACGGATAGTGGTGTTGGGATGACAAAGGAACGATTGCAGAAAGTCAGACAGCAATTGGAAAAAGAACCGGAAGAAAGCCGGGAGAATGAATCGACTGGTGACAAAGCCCAGAATATCGGACTCTATAATACGAATAAACGGTTGATTTTAACTTATGGAGCCCAGTACAGTCTGAGGATTCTAAGCAAATCTGGTTGGGGAACTTCCGTACAGATCCGTATTCCCATTTCCACATAGCAGCTTCAACAAAGAAAGCCAGCATCAATTGAATCTTGATACTGGCATTTCTTTTTATTGTCCGGACAAGCCCGTAATCAGTGATTGAAGATCGGTGTTCAGGACGGTTTTCGCGTCATCGCTCACATAAAGCAGTTTAGGATTGTCGTTTAGATGCTTGAGAGCTTCTTGCAAGAAATGGATAACTTGCTTTGGTAAGACTTTATTGGTTTGATGTCTCGCTTGATCCAAGTTATTCTTCAATAAATTAACTAGACTCCCTTTGATGTCTCCAGAAGCTATATATCGATCGATCAGATTCAGGATGGACTGAATATTGGTGTTTACTTTGAAGGTAAACGTTTGATTCATGGTGTTTCCGGCAAAATCTGTTGCCGTAACACGTAGACTGTGATCACCTAGCTTGCCTGCCAAGTCCATTGTTGTTCCGATCGTATAGGACTTTCCGTCCAGGGTGATTGTCTGAGTATCCACACCGGACAGCGAATCCTCAGCACTCAGATTGAAGGTCACCATTTGATCATCGGCATAAGCTGTTCCTTCGACCATTGTTGTGCCGTTAACATTCAACTTCAAGGTAGGTGGAGTATTGTCCGCTATTTTCAGAAGTCTGACTCCATGCGGTTCAATATTCTCGCTGTAAGACGACATGACACCCAGCCCGGAATGTGACCACATGTCACTCACTGTATAGCTCCCTTTTAGTCCTAAATCCTGGGAAAAATTAACCGAGCGGGATTGTGCCGTATCTTCCCTGTTGAACAATCCGACAATCCAGGTGCCATCTGCCAGCTTTCCTTGCCATATTTGGCTTCGGGAATCATTCAAATCACGGGAAAGTGGTTTGCCCACAAAACCTTTCTTGTTCATTTCCAGAATTTCCGGGTTTAAGTAGTAAACATCATTCTGTCCTATGTTAGAGAAGTTATCTCCGATATTTATACTGCTGCCTGCCAAGGCAAGCAAGCTGATTCTGGTTTTCTTCTCGGCATCTGTTCCCCCTGAGCTCAAAACACTAAAGTCACCGTCAATGACAACTTTTCCTCTTCCAGAGACATCCGACAGCCAATCGAATCCATCGAAAATATTGTACGCAGGCGGCCAGCTGTTATCCTTTACTTGCCCTCTGTTGCGGGCGCTTGTATGGTACCAGACTCCCGGTACGCTGGAATTTGTTCTCCAGTCCTCGCTTGCTCTAATAATATCGGCATATTTCACTTCATCCTGGGCATGATTGCGGTTTTTGGCATTGGCATAGTATAAGATCATGTCATCGCCGGCCGCCTCCCTCATCCAACGGTACAAAGTCGTTGTCGCTTCTGGACCATAGGCATCGTCAACATACCGGATGAAGTCGATTTTGAGGAGGTCGACACCTACACTCTTATAGTAATTGATCATTCCTTTGACGTACTGCTCCGAACCTGATTTACTTGGGTCAATGATATAACGGGTTTGGTGCATATGTGCGGGATCGGTAATGCTTTTGATCGGAATGTCGGTTCCAATAATTTTATTGTTCGTGTCATCAGCGATCGACTGATGCACCCAGGAAGGATTGTAGTAAATCCCTAACTTTAGGCCTTTGGAATGGACATAATCTGCCCAATATTTCCAATCGTGCTGCCAGTCGTTTTTATATGTTGTAATGTAACCGTCCGCATTGTGTACGGTGGTGTCGCCGACCCAGCCGTCTACACTGACATATTCGTAACCCGCGTCCTTAAAGTTGGCGGCAAGCCAATCGGTGTTCGCCTTCATTTTGTCTTCGGTAAATCCCCCTCCATAAGGTGTGGCATGCCAACCAAGAATACCTGAGCCTTTTTGATTAAATACGGTATTCGCAGCATAAGCTTTGGAGCTTAAAGGCTCGGAACCTAAGAGCAATACCGACAAAAAGACCGTGAATGCCAAGAGGACATTCATCTTCCATAAGTGCTTGTTTTTCATCATAGCTCCCTGTCTCCTTCCCAATTTTTAAAGTACGCCTAGGTATATAAGCGCTTTCATTTACCTCGTCTCTACCATATCAATCGCCAAAGAATAGAACAATGTACCGGATTATAGAAAATCTCCTGTTGTTTTAAGCGGTTAGTATTGTTTAAATAAGAAAGGGATGTTGATTATAGAAAAAATGCTCTTTTCTACAAAATAGGAGCCAATTCATTTGATTACGCCTATTTGGCATGCATGCGTTCAAATGTCGCCTTCCATCGTGCTGGAAGTCAAATTGCTTGCCACCCGAAATCGACCCAGGGATCGGATCAAGTCATAGGGATATAGACATATGTACAAAATCCTGCTTTTGCAAAATGTTGACGCCTCCTTTTTGGAAATGAAAAAGAGCCCTGCATAGTGGGCTCTCCTACATTTTTGCTATAATACCTGAAATGTGAAAGGCATGCCACCAGCATCGTGATGCCAATCCAAATGCCTGCCCATACGGCTGCTGCCGGATTCCAGTATCCGATAACAAGTCCGGCTGCCCCGGCTAGTTGAACGAGCCCCGTAACAACTCGAAACCATTGCGGCAGTTTAATCGACTCGAACATTTCAACAAAATTTTTCGCACCAGCCAGCTTGCTTCCGCCGCCAAAGGCCATGGAGACGAGCAGAAAACTTTGTAAAATAACAAAAATGATATTCATAAGGCTCTCCTTCCTTTTACAACTAGGCTAATACCTTTTCAAGCTCGCCGCACCATTTACCCCAGCCATACCTAGCGCCTTCGAGACCTTGAGCATTGGCGAATCCGGTTTGTTCGAGATGAAGGTTAACCTTTCCGTCCCCTAAATCCTGCAGCGTCCAGGTGACCGTGTGCTTTTCTCCTCCGCTGGCCCAAGTATAGGACACCCGGTTTGGTGCGTCCACGATAAGCACTTCTCCGTCAATAATGCCATCCCAATATTCGGACGGCTGAGTGCGAAACTGAAAACGGTGTCCTACGACGGGCACAAAATCATTTTCCATCGCCTGACCATTGTGGATGTTGACCACCCACTTGGCAAGCTTGCTTGAATCGGTTAAGGCGGACCAAAGTTTCTCGATCGATGTCGTGTACTGAAAATCCAAGGATAATGCTAAACTCATTCTTCTTCCTCCTCTAATAGTTGGTTCAAGCGCAACATATTCGTACTCCAGAACTTGCCGTAGAAAGCCACCCAATTTTGAATTTCTCTGAGTGGAGAGGCGTTTAACCTAAATCGCGTTTCTCTGCCGACTTTTCGGTCAAGTACCAGTCCGGCCTCTTTAAGGATTGTCAAATGCTTGGATACCGCTGTACGGCCCATTTGAAACTGTGCCGTTAATTCATGAAGCGGTATCTCCTCTGCCTCTGCTAACAGACGAATCAGTCGGCGCCTAGTTGGATCTGCAATCGCGTCAAACACATCCCGTAATTCGTTGTTCTCGCTCACAGCACTCCCTCCAATTTTCTGTAGTAGAAATCTATTAGTGATACGAAGGGACAGCCGTTAATTTCAGCACCTCCCTAAAGTTTGCGGCTCTTCGGACGTAGCGCCCACGAGGCGATATTTAGTGCAGCATATGAAAGCGGAAGGATAATATTAAACCCGTAATCACCATAATCGTTAGCAAACGCATGAGATAAAGCCGCACCAGTCATTACAAAGAAGATACCAGCGTGGACCCATTCTTTAAGCCGAGGAAAACCTGGCATGACGAGAGCGATGGCTCCAAGCACTTTCCAAATCCCGAGAATGGTCAAGACGTATAATGGGTAACCAAGATTCCTCACTAACTCGAGGTTTCCCCCATATTGCATCAGTTGCCCGATACCACTTAACATAACAGCTGCTGCGAGTAGTAATGTGACTGTCCAATAAGCAATCATTTTTCCTCGGGGCTGGGCTTCTACTTTCGTGGTTGTTTCCGCACCGATAATCTTACTCATTTGTTTCCTCCTCATAATAGTTTCAAGTGAGGCTTATTCAGGTTCCAAACTTTCCAAATGACTAACTCCTAATTGGACACCATTTAGTGACGCTTTTATTATAGGACACCATTTGGTGTCGTGTCAACAACATTTTTAAACTCAACATGTTAAAAAGCCTCAGTGCGATAATACCGAAGCTTTATGATCATGACTCAGTTTTGTTGGTTGTCAGGGCTGCTTGATTAATGTCATTCGGTACTAAATAACTCCCGTTACTTCAATGAAAAAGCAGCCGATCGTTTTAACCGGCTGCTGCCATAGCTTGTTCAACTGACGTACCCCAGGTAATATTTCTTGCCGTCGCGTTGTAAAATTCCATTTTATGAAGCTTGCCGTTTCGTCGAGAGAACCGTATCATAAGTTACGTTACTATTATTCAAAGAATAAGAAGAGCAGGAAGGATGACTGATATCATGAACATTACTGAAAAACAGATCGTCGTATCCTTGGAGCCCGAATATGAAACCGAATACTTGAAGCTTTTGAATAATTACTTTACTGCTTCCGAGCGAGATAGCCGGGCCTCCTCCATTCATGAAAAAAAACAGCTCATGGCGATTAAAGAGCAAATGGCGCTTATGTGCAACCAGAATCCGCAAAAAATGAACATGCTGAGGTCCATCATCCGAGATGTGAGTGACAGAAGGGAAAAGGCGGTCGTCATCTCCAAATCGAATGCCGTCACCGCCCTGTTATTAGACAAGCTTTCTGCGGACGAGGACATCAAGGGCGTTTTTATTATTACGACACAGCTTTCCATCCATGAGGTCAATGAGATGATTGACAGATTTAATAAAATCCCGGAATCCACCGTTCTGCTTATTACGGATTCCGTCAACACCGGTCTCGACGTTACGGCGGCAAATCATCTTGTGCACTATGATTATCCGGCCCGCTACTCTGATATTCTGCAGCGCAACAACCGCATATCGAGACAAACATCATATCATAAAGAAGCGACCATATATTATCTCCTAACGTCGGGCAAAATCGACGAGTTCGAATATCGGGAATGCCGGAACCCATAGTGTAACGCTGCAGCAAGGCTGCCAGCATTGTACTGATAGACACATAGAAAACCTCTATAATATACGTGGAGGGATTTAATATGGGGCAGCGGAAGAAGATTGACAAAGCATTTAAGGAGCAAGTAGTACTACGAATCTTGGCTAGGGAATCAACAGTAGGCGATGCGGCCAAGGAACTGGATGTTCACTACACCACAGTCCGAGACTGGGTGAGAACGTATAAACGTGATGGAGAAGGCGCATTTCCGGGCAGCGGGAACTTAAAGCCTGAAGATGATGAGATGCGCAAGCTACGAAAGCAGCTCGCAGACTTAAAAGAAGAGAATGAAATCTTAAAAAAGGCGGCGGCCTACTTCGCGAAAAATCTGAAATAATCACGTTTACATTCATCTATGAACATCGCTTCGAATTTCGGATTGCAAAGATGTGCCAGGTTCTACACGTGTCCAGAAGCGGCTAGCGAACCGAGAGCTATTAGATACGATCAAAGAGATTCATACGAATAGTCGTAGAATGCCGCGGCAGCTCCTTCGTCCAATGTCTTTTATTAAGCTATCGTGCCCGTTAGTACGATAAAGTGTTGATTTTTCCAATAAAAAACTGCCCCCTTTATTATTGAACTCCCTCGGTACGATCTAGTTTTCTCACGAATGCTTGCTTATGGGGAAAAGTGGGATCAAAACCTAAGCCTCCAAAATGATGTACGAACTTATTTACTTAACCTTCTGCATCCCATCAAATCATCATACAGACTTCATCTGGATTAACTACAATGAAGGCATCACGCTGCAGGCTTCCGTAGAAGCCTACCGCGCCCGCTTTGGCTTCTGTCCTAAATCGTTGCTGGCCGATCAGATCTAACGTACCCAGCAGTTACGGGCTTGGCCGTATTTGAGATTAAATGCTGGGATCCCTTTCCCCGAACTTAAAGCCCCGCCATCTCTTTGAGCTGCAAATAAACCGCGCTGACGTCAAGATCGCCCATTCCGCTCGCTATAGCCTCCGAATAAACGGTATTGGCCGCGGAAGCCGCCGGCAAAGGCGTTTCGGTTCGTCTCGCGACATCAAGGGCAAGCCCGATATCTTTATGCATCAACCGCAGAGCGAAAGCCGCCGGAAAGTCATTTTCCAAAAAAAGCTGCTGCTTCATGCGCAAAAATGGCGAGCCCAGCGCGGATTCCAGCATCATTTCCAGCACTTGAGCGCGGTTGAGCCCCACTTTATCCGCAAGAACCAATGCCTCGGAAACTCCCTGCACCGTTATGCCCAACAGCAGGTTGATGACCAACTTCGCCAAGCATCCGCTTCCGTTCTCCCCGAACAGAATCGACCTTTTGCCGAGCGCCCTGAACATAGGCTGGCAGATCTCGAAGACGTCGGCATTTCCGCCCGCCAAAATGACCAACTGCCCGTCCTGGGCCGGCTTGACCGAACCGGACACTGGCGCGTCCAGAAATTCTCCGCCGCTCTCTTTGACAAGCTGCGCGAATCGTCTGGAATCTTCGGGCCCGATCGTGCTCATATCGACCACGATTTTGCCGGCGAGTGGTGCGGCGAGAATGCCTTCATCTCCTGTATGCAAAGCTTCGACAGCGGCGACGTCCGATACCATCGTAAACGTCATATCCGACTGCTGAACCGTTTCCTTTGGCGACCCCGCCCACACTGCACCGGCTTTCAGCACCTCTTCGGCTCTTTCGGGGGAACGGTTATAGACACGAACCTGAAAACCCGCCTTCAGCAAATTCTTGACCATGGGCACGCCCATATTTCCTAATCCGATCCATCCGATTGACAACATGCGACCCTTCATCTCCATCTCCATTTTTTTATTTCTTTTTATTTTTTTCGTGCAAAACTAAATTATACACAAAAGAGAACGCCGTTTCTATTCAATAACATCGAAGTAACTAGGGCTTGTTGAACAAAAGAAAAAAAAGTTTATCGCCTCTTCTGTCGAATTAAGTGTTAGGAAAACGGGCGTAACCCCGTCAAAAACCGTGCACTTGGAGACGTCAAGATGGATCAGCGAACAGAAAGCCAAATGATTTTGCCCAGTGACTTCTTCCTGCCATTTGGCGGGAAACAGTCGAAAGTTATCTGCTGGGTGCTCCTGGAACAGATGGTTCCTTGTTGGAAGTTTAAAGAGAAATACGCTCGGTACTTAGAGAATTGGAGAACGTCGCAATTTTAGGCTTTGTAGAGCATGAATCCGCCGTCTTCACGGATGCGGTTGTGCAATTCTGAAGCAGCTTGCGGTTAATGTCGTGTAGGCCTTCAAACTAACGGTTCTCGAAATCATTAAGCAACCCTTCCAGTTATCTAGGAAAAGGCAGCCAATAATTGGGCTACCTTCCATGTTGTTATTGCGGTGTAATATCACATTAGTTCAGCGAATTTTATCTTCGGCATCAAGTAAATAGGCGCACCTCCACTATTCTGCCCGTTCGTATTATGAGGTCACCAGAACTTTGAAATGCACCCTATAGAGTGGACACTTGAAAAAGGTCTGCCCTATAGGTACATTTTACTTTCTGGTCGACCTCTTTTCTTTGTGGTTGTAACATAGCGGTAGCCGGGGATCGGACGATTCTGTCCGTGGGAGCTAGATCCCGAGAGCTATACAGTTTATCCCCCCTACTTGTTAAACCATGATTAGGCTGGTTGGGACAATGATCCCGAATCACATGCGATAATGTGGACGGCAAGAAGGTTAGGGGTTACCGGTGAATGGTAAATGAATCCTGTCATTGGTTTGGATGTATCAAAAGGGGAAAGTCATGCACAAGCTTTTGCAGATCGAGGAACGCCCTACGGAAAGACCTATCGTTTTAAGCACGATCTTGAGGGATTAGCGTCCTTTCTCCGTTCTGCTCAAGACATAGAGTCCTTTACGGGGCAGCGTCCGGCTGTTGTGTTAGAAGCTACGGGCCATTATCGTCTGTTTGACAAAACATTCATTTCATCGCGAAACTGTTCGGCGAATCCAAATGCGCCAGGCACGTAAACAACAGGCGTAATCTCTCCATTATTTTCGCCCACACTATCTAAGTAATGGATACTAGCATTTTTACTTGTTGCCCAACGGTCTCTAACCATAATGGCCACATCGCAAATGGTTAATATATCCATAATTAATTCTCGATTTTATTCTTTAGCGGGGAAAAGGCAGCTGTATTGAAATGGCGCCTTTCGTTCTGGTCATTATGCTATCGTACCCGTTAGCCACACATGCAGCGCAAGCGCTGCACCACAGATGATGAAAATGGGTCGAAGAATCCGTCA
>NZ_JBHSOW010000050.1:0-810 GCF_042656405.1 Paenibacillus solisilvae
GTTTTTTTTGTGGATTAGTAGAATATTTCATTTGGAATTAGCAATCCATAAGAAACAACCCAAGCTGAAATGTCCTAAAATGTAGTAGATATCCCTCATGAATAAAGGAGAACTGAAAATGAGAAAACTCGTTCTATTTCTGCATGCATCGCTTGACGGTTTTGTAGAAGGGCCGAACGGTGAAATGGACATTGGCTGGGTTTCCTACGATGCTGATTTGGAGAAACATACGAAAGAAATTCTGAGTACTGCCGACACTGTCGTTTGGGGACGTGGGACTTATCAGATGATGCAAAGTTACTGGCCATCTGTGCCTTCGAACCCATCAGCTTCGCAGCATGAACGGAATCATGCCGAGTGGATCGAAAAGACAGCCAAAATCGTTTTTTCCACGACGCTGGAGAAAGTCGAATGGAATAATTCCAGACTGGTGAAAGAAGATAACGATCAAAGAGCAGGTCGCCGCGGCGCCTGCTCCAATTTCACTATCGTGCCCGTTAGCGTAATCTACTTTAGGAAACAAGGTCATCTTACCGTCTGGTAAACGAGACCGATCCATCGAAAACAAGGTTAACGCTGAGGTATTAGTGGGAATCGCTGAATCTATCGGCTTGGAAACCTATTACAAGGCAAAGCCCAAAGAAAAACTTCTTAAATAATGTGATTTCGGCATACTGGGAATACACTAAATGGTAAACCTATTTAACGATGGAACACGATAGTTGAGGTAAAACAAAAGGATTGACCCTGCCCCGAATAGATAGACACATAGAAAACCTCTATAATATACGTGGAGGGATTTAATATGGG
>NZ_JBHSOW010000051.1:0-561 GCF_042656405.1 Paenibacillus solisilvae
GTTTTTTTTGTGGATTAGTAGAATATTTCATTTGGAATTAGCAATCCATAAGAAACAACCCAAGCTGAGATGTCCTAAAATGTAGTAGATATCCCTCATGAATAAAGGAGAACTGAAAATGAGAAAACTCGTTCTATTTCTGCACGCATCGCTTGACGGTTTTGTAGAAGGGCCGAACGGTGAAATGGACATTGGCTGGGTTTCCTACGATGCTGATTTGGAGAAACACGCGAAAGAAATTCTGAGTACTGCCGACACTGTCATTTGGGGACGTGGGACTTATCAGATGATGCACAGTTACTGGCCCATCTGTGCCTTCGAACCCATCAGCTTCGCAGCATGAACGGAATCATGCCGAGTGGATCGAAAAGACAGCCAAAATCGTTTTTTCCACGACGCTGGAGAAAGTCGAATGGAATAATTCCAGACTGGTGAAAGAAGATATCGAGGAAGAGATCAAGAACCTCAAACAACAGCCAGGCAAGGATATGGTCGCTCAGCTCATCGCACATGCGAAACGTAGTGTGGGAGAACGAACTGCTGTCGAAGAAGCTAAGGCAG
>NZ_JBHSOW010000052.1:0-9608 GCF_042656405.1 Paenibacillus solisilvae
TTTCAGTACACTTCACAAAATCAAAAACAAATGTTTTTCAGTGGCCTCGTATAGACCCCTCCGTATTTTTTCTGTTGAGGGCGGATTATCTCTTCGAGAACACCGTCCCTACGGGCATACCCTTGCATAACAACTTTTTAGCCCCCTAATGAATTTGGACAGTACACCCCTTACTCCGATACAATAATAGTAGGCGGAGGGGAATGAAATGAAGAAAAAGCAGTATGACCTAAATTTTAAAAGGATGGTAGTGGCCAAAGGGAAAGAGATTGGCAACATGACCGCCGTAGCAAGGCAACACGAGTTGGATCCGAAGATGGTGCTCCGGTGGGCTAGAGAGTTGAATCGTAAGGATCTCGATCAACTGGATGGGACTAGCGTCAAGCAATCGAAATTTGTTCCAACAGCCGAAGATTATGCACAGTTGGAGAAAGAGAATGAAACGCTTAAGAAGCTCTTTGTTGAGCAAGCTCTGGAGAGGGATATTCTCAAAGACCTACTAAAAAAAACGAACCCGCACTTGCGGATAAAATAGCGATTGCCCTGAAATATATTGCGCTTGGGCACAGCATTAGCTTCGTCCTTCGCGTGCTCGAAGTAGAGCGATCCACCTACTACGCCCATGTCAATCGGGAGCAGCAAGCACGGCCAGCAACTGCCAACAGCAGTGGTCGTCCTGTGCCGGGCCTCTCGTACCGGCAAGATGGAAAGACGATCAGTGACGAGCAAATTTGCGAATGGGTCATGGAGCTTCTGGCCGGCGAGGGTGCGTCGTATGGCTACCGGAAGCTCACTGTGCTGCTCAAAAGGCGGTATATGCTACGGATCAATAAAAAGAAGGTTTACCGCCTTTGTAAACGAATGGATGTCCTTCGTCCGCAGCGACAGCTCACGATCAAGTATCCCAAACGAATGGCCAGCAATCGCGTGATTACAGGCTCTAATCAGCTTTGGGAAACCGATATTAAGTATGGATGGATCCACGGCGAGCAGCGATTCTTCTTCTTGATGAGCATCATCGATGTGTTTGATCGTGCCATTATCACCTATCATCTTGGATTAACCTGTGAGGCCAGGCATTTGGTGCAGATCACGCAGGAAGCTTTGATGAAGCGCCAACTCTTTGACAAAACGGATAAGCCAGTCATCCGATCAGACAACGGTCCACCGTTCATTAGCCACCGATTTGAAGAGGTGTGTGAGAGGTTCAAACTGACTCACGAGCGTATACCGCCAAAGACGCCGAACAAGAACGCTCACATCGAATCCTTTCACTCCATCCTGGAAGCGGAGTGATACCGCCGTCATGAATTTGAGACGTATCCACAAGCTTACGAAGTCGTCAGTCAGTTTATTCAAGATTACAATTGCATTCGAATCCACGGTAGTATCTACCGATCTGTCTCCGTATGAGTACATGGAGGCCGTTAAGCAAGGAACGGTAACGCCGAAGCAGTTCAAGGTCTAATACGGCGTAAAACGATGTAAATCAGAGTAATGCTAAGTGTAGGATCGGATAAGAGGTTCGCTGTCCATAATTCGGGGGTTTACCCGCTATCAGCAGTCTTAGAATAAACAAATATGTTCCACAAATGTATCAAGGTCTTCTGCCAAAGGTTTTTCCAGAAGGCGAGTACACTTTAATTGTATTTTCTGCTTCGAAAGATGAAGCGATAATTTCAAAGCACGTTGAAAAAGCATTAAGGAAACTTGCTGAGAAACCAAACAGTTATATCTTCATTTTTGCAGAAAAATTTACCATTGGAGCTGTAAATTATTTAGATAGTCTTGGAATAAAGCATATTGCTTTACGCGAGCCAGATTCTCGGACAGATCAGCAATATAACGATATGAAAAACCATCTAGATCCACATATTAAGTAACACAAGTATTTGAACTAACGGATACGATAATTCCAAATGCGAGCAGCCCTTCGTTCCGCTAACAGGCAGGTTAACTCAAACAAGAAATTGTGCTACCATACGAGTTAAAGCTATTAATTCATTCGGAACTAGGGGGTTTAGAGTAAAGTTGAATAATCCGAACAAGAGAGGTTGATTGTCTATTGGTAGAGATTTTAGGGGAAGAAAGCTTTGTTGAACTTGATGGTTTTAAGTTATTTACTAAATCCTTTGGTGTCAATAGGGGTTATCCAACTGTCGTCATGGATTCAGGTTATGGTGATTATTCTAAGGCTTGGAAAGCGGTAATTCCTGATATCGCCTCAATTACGAAAGTATTTGTTTATGATAGAGCTGGATTAGGCAGAAGCGAAAAAAGTCCAAATCCGCGAACTAGCAAAGAAATTATAAATGAACTTAAGCATCTTTTGTTAAAATCTAATATAACACCTCCATACATCTTAGTGGGTCACTCTTTTGGTGGCGTAAATGTTCGATTATATGCCAGTGAGTTTCCAAATGACGTAGTCGGGGTTCTTTTAGTTGATGCAACACCAGAGGAGTATAGAGAGAGGTTTTTGCCATCAATGCCTAGAGAGTTTCAAGAAGCTTATAACAAACAATTTATACATGAATCAACATTTGACGAGTTTATGGAAAGCTTGGGTCAGTTAAAACTGAAACGACATCTTGGAAACATTCCATTAATCATTATTTCAGCAGGTAAAAAAGACCACTATTCACCAAGTTCTCAGGAGCTGTGGCATGAAATGCAAAGAGAGACACTATCAATTTCGGAAAATAGTGAGTTTATTATTGCATACAATAGTGCACATTATATTCAGAATTATGAACCATCTATTATTATTGATGGAATAAAGCGATTATTGTTAAAAATTTAAAAGGATACCTAAAGAGCTATTTGTTTTTGTTTCTCAACTAACGGATAACGAGAGCTCAATAGACATAAGCGAAGGCTGCCGACAGCAAGATCGGCAGCCTTCGCTTAGCTAACCGGCAGAAGAAATTAACAAGTTAATGGAGGAAAGTTCATGAGTGAGATTGCTAAAACTCCACAACCACCATATTATGCAGTGATTTTTACATCTGAACGAACAGATTGGGATAACGGATATGCGGAAATTGCAGATGAAATGGAGAAACTTGCATCCGTTCAACCTGGATTTTTAGGAGTAGAGAGTGCCAGAGAAGGTTTAGGTATTACTGTATCTTATTGGGAGTCTCTCGAAGCTATACAAAAATGGAAACAGAACGAGCGACATTTAGTCGCCCAAAGTCAAGGTATCTCTGATTGGTATCTCACTTATAAAACAAGAGTTTGTAGAGTCGAACGGGATTACGGATTTGAAAAAGTCTAATCAAGTCGAGTTGTAGATTAGCTAACGAGAAACGAGAGCTCAATAGACATAAGCGAAGGCTGCCGGCAGCAAGATCGGCAGCCTTCGCTGAGCTAACTGGCAGTTATGCTCAATAATTCACACTACATATATGGAAATAACCATAGTTTTAGTTGACTTATCAACTACTTTGGTATATTCTTTCATGGGATGTGATTACAAAATGGATTTACTCGATAATATTGCTGTCTTAATTCATGATGCCAAATTAGAGATATCTATGCACATGACTAAAAGTTTAGCTCCGTATGATATTACGCCTGAACAAGCCTTTATCATTGTTTTGCTCAATGAACGAGATGGGTTGTCTCAGGGTGAGATTGCTTTCGCTTTAAGAAAAGATAAATCAAGCATCACTCGGATGATAGTGAGCCTTGAAACTAAAGGTGTAATGCACAGAATTACTAATAGTTATGACCGTCGTTACTTTAAAGTATCATTAACACATAAAGGTAAGAGCTTAGCTACAAATGTAATACCTTGTATTTCAGGAACTATTGATGTACTTGAAACAGGTTTTTCACTTGAAGAAATGAATGAATTACGAAGGCTTCTAATTAAGATGCGAGATAATATGAAAAAATAATTTGCGTACACCTAATAGTTGATGCATCAACTATTAGAAAAGGAGGAATTATCATGTTTGAGCATATCAATCAAAATTATGAAGGAGTAGACTTTTGTAATCAAGATTTGAGGTATGGCGAGCTAATAAGTTGCACTTTTCATCGTTGCACATTTGCTAACGGATCGTTAGAGGAGATTACAACGAGGAACTGCCGTTTCGTTGAATGTAATTTTCGGGGTGCCTCGTTAAATAGCTCCGTTCATAAAGAATCTGCGTTTGAGAATTGTAACTTTGCCGAAGCCAATCTATTTGTCTCGAAGTTTGAAAACTGCAAAATGACGGGTTCAGATTTTTCCAGTGCCAATATGGATGGAATCACCATTTTCCAAGGGGATTGGTCTTATACGAATTTGAGAAATGCCAGACTGGTTAAGCAAGATTTACGTGGAATTAAATTTTATGAATCAGATTTAACCGAAGCAAATTTAGAAAAAGCTGACTTAAGAAATTGTGATCTTACGAGAACAATGCTAGCTAGAGCGAAATTACAGGGAACCGATGTAAGGGGAGCTAAAATGGATGGTGTGGATTTCAAATCCATCACACTCAAGGGGTTACGAATGGATACAGAGCAAGCAGTGTTGTTTTCACTCTCGCATGGAGCCAAAATGAATTAAATGACTATCGGTCTTATCATTCGTTACTAAAACCAGCTAATATCTTGTCAACATTTTTCTCTTAAATTAAGTTGGCGAAGGCAGTATACTAAAAATAGGCGTGCTAAAGAACCTTCTCTGCATATGCTGGAAGGTTTTTCGTTTGAATGATAAATATGCTAATTAAGCTAAGTCGACAAAGCTACCCTGCTTCACTAATAATGCATAAATCCAGTGCAGAAGCTTGTTAACACACGCAATCAGAGCAACGCGATAAGGCTTTCCTGATTCACGTTTCTTGTCGTAAAACTCTCGTAGTCTCTTGCTGCCTGTCTTCCTAAGACCGCACAATACGGCGAGATATAAGGCGTGTCGTAGCTTCTTTGAACCACGTTTGGTAATGCGATTGGTGGTCGCTGTGAACTTACCTGAAGCGTAAACACTAGGGTCAATTCCTGCGAAAGCAACCAGCTTTTTAGCATGATTAAACCGATGGATCTCCCCGATCTCAGACAGAATCGTTGCAGCGATTTTGCCTCCTATACCGGGTATCGATTGGATAATCTGATAAGCTTCAATCTCTTCAGCAAGAGCATCAATCTGACTTCGTAGGTGGGAAAGATGCTCTTGGTACTGAAGGAGTAAATCGATGTACAACGCTAAGCTTATCAGATGGCTGCTATAGTTTACTTTCTGAAAAGGATTGTTTGCTGCAGCTGCCATGATAAGAATTGCTTTTTCGTCAGCCCAGCGATCAGAGCGACTTGGGCAGAGGCATGCAATTGCATGGGCGATATTCGCTTCTCCAGCAACTAGAAAGGCTGTAGGCGTCGTAAATTGCTTAAGAAGCTGCAGCGAAACTCTTGAATAGAGATCACCGAAGATACCTCTGTAGTCTGGGAAAACCTGATCTAACACGGCTTGGAACTGCAGTTTTACCTGTACATACATTTGCGTAAGAGAGTCAGACTGACGTGTTAAATGTCTAAGATTCAATAGTTGAACGCCACGTTGTTTATGGTCTTCAAATTCCTCTTTATAATACAGTTCACATAGCCGAAAGGCATCAATCGCATCTGTTTTCACTTTGCGTAGACTTGATTTCTTGGCTTGATGTGAAATGAGAGGATTTACGACTAAGAACAAGATGCCGTGTTCCTCTAGATACTGGATGACGGCCTGGTGGTAGTGTCCCGTCGATTCCAAGATAACAATTGGCGCTTTCTCAGCCTTAATCTGCACTTTGGTAATGACATCTAGAAACTGCATAAGACCATCTTGGTTATGCTGAAAACAAAATGGATGTCCAAAGGGCTGACCTTTGTCTAAGAAAACTTGTCCATCACTTTTACCTTTTGAAATATCCAGGCCAATGACTGGATTCATGAAAAAACCTCCCTCTCATAAATATTGCCGGCACCCCTAAGCACTGCTCATAGTTCCACAACATCGCTTGTTATGCGAGATCTGTTCGTCTCAACCAGCTTAAACATGGTTTCTACGAGTAGGGGGCGATCAGTTTTAGCGACGGGTTATGTACCCAGGGGAACGACCGATCTGCCCCGGCTACTGACAAATACACCACCAATATAAAAATTGGTCAACCAGTAATAACTGGCTGACCTCATAATACGACGGGAAACGATAGCGTATAAAATACTACCACAAGGCTGCCGACACATGATCGGCAGCCTGTTCCGCTAACGGGCAGTGATGTGAAACGAAATCCATCTGGCTTCGTAAACATAAAAAGGATTGTAAATAATTGGAGGCGACCCATGAAAGGCCATTGTATGCACAAAGTACGGATCACCGGATGTTCTTCAACTGGCAGAGGTAAACAAACCAGTTCCCAAGCATAACGAGGTGCTGGTTAAAATTCATGCGACAACCGTATCGGCAATGGACGTTAGAATTCGCGGTTCCTCTCATGTATTGGATAATCATGCGAATCGTACTCGGATTCAGAAAACCCAAACAACCTATTCTGGGCGTAGAGTTATCTGGAGAAATCGAAGAAGTAGGTAAAGATGTGAAACGATTCAAAAAAGGTGATCAGGTCATCGCGTATAGAGGGATGAATTTCGGTACGTATTCCGAGTATACCTGTCTGCATGAAGACGGACTGGTGGTCATGAAACCGGCAAATGCGAGTTATGAAGAGGCGGCGGCCGTTTCTTTTGGCGGACTTTCGGCATTGTACTTCCTTAGACAAGGGAATATCCGAAATGGACAAAAAGTTCTGATTTACGGGGCATCCGGTTCGGTAGGATCAGCGGCGATTCAGCTTGCAAAGCATTTTGGAGCGAAAGTAACTGGGGTTTTCAGCACTCCCAATACGGAACTGGTGAAAGCTTTGGGAGCAGACCATGTCATGGATTACACGAAAGAGGACTTTGCGAGCAGCAATGATCTATATGATCTTATTTTTGATGCAGTTGGGAAAATTTCAAAAGCGAATCGCATGAAAGTTCTAGCTCCCGAAGGTAAGTACGTGTCGGTGGATGGGCAGGGAATCGCGAAAGTGTGCGTTGAAGATTTACTTTTTCTCGCGGAAAGCGATACGCAATGCTGCGGGAAGCCATCGAAGGGTTGACCGAAGAGGAGCTTCGTTACAAGCCCGCACCGGACAAATGGAGCATTCATCAAATCCTCATACATGTGACGGATTCCGAGATCTCGTCCACATCTCGGTTGAAAAAGGTCTTGGCGGAGGAGGAGCCGCTTCTGATTTCATTTGACCAAAACGCATGGGCGAATAACTTAGGGTATGATCTGATGGACCGTGAACAGCATCTGCTTCTGTTCAGATTGCTTCGTTCCAGCATGCAGACTATTCTGGACAATCTGACTAACGAACAAAGCGAGCGCGGCAATTTTGATTTTTTATACCGTTGGTAGGTAATGTTTTCGTTTAGTGCGGTGTCGTCGTTTGTATGGTAAGTACGTAATTCTTTTCCGAGTTGTAATAGGTTTTATCATCGGCTACCATGACATGCACGGTTTCACCGGGCTTTACCTCATAGAGTGTGCCCTTCTTGAGATTCCCATCATTTCTGTCAAACTGCCATTTAACCATATAGTTAAGGTTGCGTGTGTACCAGATGTCGTATGGGATGTTATATGGAGTGGTCAAAAGAAAAGTAACATTTAGAGTTTTTCTGGTGTTGTTGGTCCATGTGAATAGATCCTGATCATTCCAGTAGCTAAGGTATCCCATAAAGTAGTCGTAAGGCTTCAGCTCTTGAGCCATTTCGATTGCATGTCCTTCTACATCAGTTGTTTCAAGATAGGACTTAGGGGTTGCAGCAATCACCGATGATGAGAACGATAACAAACAAACGCTTGCGAGTGTGTATAAAATCAGGTTTTTGATCTTCATTCTCTTATTCACCTCTCTCATATAATAGTATTCAGTTACTAATTATACATGTATTTCCATCGATATTAATGTGTCCATTCAACTATTAAGGGCTCATGAAAGTAACAGCAATATTAACATACAACGACATCATTCTACACAGTAATGGTGCTATAGTACGATTAACAATAACTGGATGTAATGTCATGATTGTTGATAGAGGCTGGCCAGCTTTAAAGAATGCGGAGGTGATATTTTTGAAGATTAAAAAGTTACTTTTATCCGCTCTGGTCGGAGTCAGTATCTTGGCGACTGATCAGTCTGCATTTGCAGCGCCATTTAGTTCCAAACTTGAAACGAGCGATATTTCACCTTTAACTTATACAAGCATCCAGATGAATCAATATTATATGGGCTATATCAGTGGATATGATGTACCTATTGGGTCGTATTGGGATATTGATGATCGGTTTAAATGGACGAACAACACTGATCACGATATTGCAATTGAGGTCTGGCTATTCTCTCCATATGGTTTGCACTATGACCTATTTATGGACCCTCCTGATGATGGACAAATTTATTCAATTTTTGCTACGGAGAAAGGACAATATAGTTACATTAGAAATTATGGAAGATTTGGACCAAAAAAACCGAACCAACAAATCATAATCAAGCCTGGAATAACGGTAAATTTCATAGTCAGTCAGTACCAGTCGATACTGGAAACCAGCAGTACAAAGAATTATGTATTGTGGATTAATGAGATACCTATCGAAAAATAAAGTAACTAAGTGCAGATGCTTTTAAGGGCGGAGCGTTAAAGCACGAGCAGCGCGTAGTGCTTCTGTTGGTGGAATCTGTTTTAAACACCGCTTGTGTAACTTTATACGTAGAATAAGGGGCACTCCATTGCGAGTGTTTTTTTTATTTCAAATCCTATTTCTTTACTATTTAATTTGAACTATGATCTTCTTGGAAAGTAATTACAAGAGGAGGTAATTTATATGTATTATTGTATTGGGTGTAACAGGATGCATGAAAAGTCTGAATCCGGCACTATTATCTTCTTGAGTGGATTTATTAAAAAGGAAGACAAGTTAGTGAGCGTTGGTCATTGTAAAGCATCTGTGACATCCAAAACAAATTCAGATGGTCTTGAAGAAAAATTAGCCTACCTGTTGAGGCATGCTTGTTGATCATAGCGACCTCATTATTATTATTGACATTGGTCACTCTTAATCGAGTGGCTTTTTTTGTTTACCGGGTAAGAATTCAGTGTAATAAGGGTAAGCCATAGAGAGTGTCTTTATTAATGCCTAATTTTAAAGGAGACGATAATCATTGTTTAAAGCTAAATTTAAAGTACATTCAATAACGAAGGTTGGCGGAAACTATGTTGAAGTCAAAATGATGGCTGCAGTGGGTGATAATGATTTTACGGAGTATACCCCAACAGGCGAAATGAGATTTATTTGTTCCAATTCAGAAGTGAATAAACAAGTGAAGCCTGGTAAAGTCTTCACTATAACGTTTACTGAAGATGTTGGACAACTATAATCCAAGCACCAATACCCCCGTAATAGATGTTCTTTGTTTAGATAATCTAATAGGCGCTTTCATATTTCCATTTCACATTCAGAACAAATAGACAGAGTTAATCTGGAACCAATAAAAGTGTTTCGCATGTTTTGTTTGCATAAA
>NZ_JBHSOW010000053.1:0-9555 GCF_042656405.1 Paenibacillus solisilvae
CTCTAGGCAATAGACTAATGGGTGTCGCCGAGGCTTTCTCTGTGTCTACTTTTTTGAGGCAAGGTCAGTTTGTCCTTTTTTAGCCATAAATAAATCCCCTCCAAGTTCACTCATTCCTTATGGTACCATAAGGTTTTTTTCTGAGTGTCTACTTGAAGGGGATAATATCACTTAATAAGGGCTTTAATTACTTTTAACCTAGATCTTCTTTGTTTATATAATCTAATAGGTGCTTTCTTATTTCCATCTCACACTCAGAACAAATAGACAGTGTTAAATTAGCATCTTTATTAAGGTAATACTTAAGTTGATCTTCAAGGGTTATTCCGTTTTTTTCTTTCGATTTGATTTCTCTACAAGAGACACAAAAGATCATGATTTGCACAAGTCCACCTCATCTGCTGTAGTTAAATGTTAGTTATTTTATGTAAAAGCTTGTGTAAAAGTTCGTTCGAGCCATTTTAATGGGTCCTCCTTCTGGGACTAAGAAATAGTGCGGCGCTGAATGGTATTCATATACCGTTACAAATATCGGAGCATTAACACCAATCACACGTTGTTTACGTTCTGATTAACAATAATGGACGTTGCAGTCTTAATCACGTCATTTGTTGTAATCCTGCGGGAGCCTCTAATCGTAATCTCAATGACGCCATTTGGAAACCCGTTAACCAGCCCGATCTTCCACACCAACTGGGATCCACCCGCATTGACAACAAACGACTTGGTTGACAGCTGTGTGATTGGAGTTAATTGAGGGACTGCTCCAGTACTGAACCCGTACAATGTCAGTTCCGAAGAGTCGGCAGCCCCATCACTTTCAAGTGGTTATTCGTAATTCGACGATTACCCAAGAAGCTTGGGTGGACACCATCCGCATAATAACCCATTGCATTTGCTTCGCTGTACGATGGCCCGAGTACATCTTTGTTGGATATAAACTAAATCCATGTGCGTCTGAGTAATCCTTTAGTACGGCTCCGAAATCAACCATCCGGATACCGTTTCGTCCTGTGGAGCATTCGGCCGGATCAGGTAGAGATGACACCCGGCGCCAGAAAAAAGGTCCTTAAGGAAATTAACTCAAATGGGCTGACATTTAGTATGTAGATCAAAACCGATTCTGTCACTTTAGGAGAGAACAGAGCCGGTTAGTAAGAACATGATGTTTATCTAATTTTCACTACGTAATAAACTGCACAAAAACAGGAATTCTAAGCAATCCATTATGGGTCCAGTTTCTTATCTTCACTTTTGCATGCAGCAGCGGATGACCAGGATAAGATAGTTCACGGTAAAAAAGCAACTGGTAGTTGAAGATCTCATGTTCTCCATTCTTCCCGCAAAATAGCGAAATAATATTCGTCCCACCATTCGTTCTCATGAGGAATACACTTCTTGAAATAACCTTCCCGTCTCATTCCGATCTTCTCCATAACCCGATAAGAAGGAATATTTTGGGGCTGGCAAGTAGCAATTATTCTGTGCAAATTCATTTCCTCAAATCCAAATTTCAGGATGGCTGATGCTGCTTCTGAAGCATATCCTTTGTTGTGAAAGTTAGAATTGAACACCCACCCGATTTCATATGTATGCTCACCAAAATATTGGAGACTAAAGAGAACGTAGGACGAGACCCTACTGTATAGGTGATAATTTCACCGTTAAACAAGTCCAGCACAGGCGATAAGTATAGCTTTTCTCCGAACAACTAAATTCCGTTATATCGGTAACCCACTTCTCATTTGGTTTTTCCGCTTGAAAATGACGATTAAGTACGTTAGGAGCAATTTTACCTACTGTCCCTTTATGGGAACGATACTTCTTCATGCGAACCACCGATTTCAATCCTAAATCTTTCATGGTTAATGTGATTCATTGAAGTAACGGATACAGATCGTTCAATAACCGGGCATAACCCCACCAACGAATGGTGGGGTTATGTGTGTTCCGTTCGTTCAAGCAACGACTGGAGTTAAAGCTTTGCAATCGCTTCTCGAACAAAATAGCACAACTCTCCCTGCCTACTCTGAAAAAGACAACCTCTTATGAATATTGTAAACGACATTATTTTACATAGAGATGAGGCGAAAGTATGGTTAACAAAAACTGGATTTTCTACCATAATAGTGTTAGATGCTGGCCGGCTCTATATAAATAAAGTGAGGGATTATTAATGAAACTTAAAAAGTTACTTATTCCTATTCTTGTAGGAGTCAGCATTCTGGCGATTGCTCAGTCTGCGACAGCAGCATCTATCCCAAAGCCATATTATGAAACGACAGACATTGAAGAGGCACATCCAATTCCAATCGTATCGGGTCAATTTAACTTTGGCTATCTTAATCCCCAAGAAGATGTCGACTATTACGTATACAAGAACAATACAGATGATTTTCAACATGTTCAGGTGTACTTGGCATCTCCGCTTGGGTTAAATTATGATTTTTTGGTGACGGATTATAATTCTCGTCCTTTTCTAGTTAAAAGCCGTGATCGGACAGATGTTTTTGATCAATTTTTGCCACCAGGATATGTATGCTACTTTTTAGTTGCTGCATTCAATCATGGAAGTTCCGACCCTCTGAGGAATTACGTTTTTTGGTTAAATGTAGTTAACGATTAAATAAGTGGTGCGAATATCAGGTAGATCACTTGGAGAATCTTGCCCAAAACGACCGGATATGGCGCATTACGCCTGTGTAACTTTGTACGTAGAATAAGAGGCACTCCATTGAGAGTGCCTTTTTTGGTATAAAAAGGGATATCCTTACTGGAGCCTTTCCGATTCCCAGCCCTTGATATTCCTTCGATTATATTGCTGCTCCCGAAGACGTACTGCGAGGAATTTCTGCAAGCTTTAACAATGCAGTCACCGGAAATTCAAGCCTTAATTCATAGACGACTAGCGATTTGTCTTGTTTGGTGATTTTTCCTTTGAATTGATTGCGCCATTTTCGAATAATCCCTGGAGAAGAAATATTGAAAATGACAGCTGCTTAATTTGGAGACGTCCCATTCTCGTTCATATAGTGGAGTACGTCTAGTTTAAATGGGACGCTGTATGCTGTATAGCTTTTTTCAAACGCTTTTTCACCGTGATATTCGTATTGCTTAATCCACATACGCAAGACCTCATGATTGACTCCTAAGGTTCTCGCAATGCTTTTGACCCTACACTTCCTAACAGATATTGATGGATAGCTTCTTTTTTCAACGCTAAACTGAATTTTGACAAAAAAACTGCACCTCCAATTGCTAGATGGTGTCTAACAATTCGGGTACAGTTCATCAGCCGGCTGCCGTTTATTGATATCGTACCCGTTAACGTAATAACTGTTGATTAGCTAACTTTATCAAATTCTCTCGGGTGTCTCTTAAACGTACTTTGGCATTGGTAGTATCAAATGACACTGGACACCATTTACAGCCCGCCAGTAACAGGGGTATATGATCCGGTAACAAAACGCGAATCGTCGCTTGCCAGGAACGAAATAACACCTGCAATATCATCAGGTTCCGCCACACGCCTCAGTGGTGTGAAGTTACTAATTGTTTGTTTCTCTTCCTCTGACAAAAAGGCGGTCGCATCGGTTTGCACTAATCCGGGTTTGCTGAAATCCCTTGTGGACCGAATTCTTGGGCAATATAGTCGGAAAAAGTATTCAACCCTCCTTTTGCCGTTCCATGAGCGATCATGTAAGGCGAGGGATCCTTGCCTAAGCTGCTGGATACATAAATGATACGTCCGAACTTTTGTTCGATCATGAACGGAATAACGGATTTAGTCGTCACGAATGCTGCTTTTAGTTCATCGTTTAATTTCTGAGAGAACTCCTCCCAATTCATTTCGGCAAAGGGCTTCGCAGTGAAACTCATATTTGCGTTGCAGACCAATATATCAATTTTCTTAAAAGCTTCTAAAACAGCGTCTACGAGCTTTGTAAATTGGTCTGAATCACGAACATCCGCCCGGAGAGCAATGGCATCTCCGCCGCTGGATCGAATATCGGAGACCAATGCTTCAGCAGCATCTTGATTTTTTAAATAATTAACTACGACTTTCGCACCTCGCTGGGCCAATAATTTTGATGCAGCACCTCCAATTCCCCTAGCGCCTCCGGTAACGATAACAACTTTCCCTTGCAGATTCATATTCATCTTCCTTTCATCCCAATATTTAATTTCGAATGTTCTAACTCTAGATTCGAGTACCGGTTAGTCTTAGCGAAGTTGACCAAAGAACTTTCGGATGTCATTAACTAATAGATCAGGTACTTCCATTGCCCCAAAGTGACCTCCGCGATTGAACTCTGACCAGTGCACGACGTTATGCTCTCGTTCGACAATTCCTCGGACCGATAAGTCTTTAGGAAAAACCGCAACACCAGTAGGAACCGAAGAGCGCTGAGCAGGCATACCCCAGGATTTCGCCTCCTCTTTATAAATCCGTGCCGATGACCCTGCCGTTCCTGTCAACCAGTACAATGTGACATTCGTTAGCAAGTGGTCGAGATCAACGGCTTCTTCCGGAAGATTTGCTGCAGGGTCTGTCCATTCCTTGAACTTCTCAACTATCCAAGCAAGCTGACCGACGGGCGAGTCAGTCAGACCGTAGGCGAGCGTTTGAGGTCGTGTAGATTGTATAATCGCATAACCCCCTGTCTCATAGCTTTGTTCAGTCAACGTATCGAAGCGCGCTTGTTCGATTTCAGATAGGTCAATCGACTCTGCAGGATCTCCGGACGGGAATGTTGCAAGCCCGTTTACATGTACCCCGATAACACAGTCAGGAACAAATCGCCCGAGTTCTGGAGAGACGAGCGATCCGGTGTCCCCGCCTTGGGCGCCATAGCGTTCATATCCCAGACGACGCATAAGTTCAGCCCATGTTTTGACAACGCGACTTATGTTCCATCCAACTTCGGTTGTCGGACCAGAAAAGCCGAAGCCAGGTAGCGAAGGTATAACAACATGGAAAGCATCTTCCGGATTACCGCCATGAGCACGGGGATCGGTGAGCGGTCCTATAATGTTCATGAATTCTACGATTGAGCCCGGCCAACCATGTGTGATGATCAGAGGCATTGCATCAGGTTCAGGTGAACGTACATGCAGGAAGTGGATATTCTGTCCATCGATAGTGGTGGGAACTGCGGAAATTGATTCAAAGACTCTTCGTGCTTACGCCAGTCATATTTGGACCGCCAGTATTCCGCAAGTTCCTTGAGGTAATCAATCGGTACACCATATTCCCAGCCTACACCGGGCAAAGCATCCGGCCAACGGGTGTGGGTTAAACGGTCTCGTAATTCATTAAGGTCAGCCTGCGGAACATCGATGCGGAAAGGCTTGATCTCAGTGCTCTGGTGGCCACTGCGCACACTTTGTTGTTCTGAATGCGTCATTTTTGGAAAGCCTCCTCAAATTTCTTTGTATTTTCTTGTGACTGATTAATGTGTTCTCCCTATTTAAACTCATAATAAACCAAGCTTGTTGACAACTGTGTGTCAACGATCGATATAAAGTTTAGATATCTCCAAAGCACTTTTCCGTACCGCTTCAGCAATATGCGGGGGTTCAAGAATGAACAAATCCGTTCTAAAATGAAGTAAAAAGCCGATTAACCAGTCGTTATCCGGGTATCGAACCCGAACGGTAAGCGAACCATCGGGTTGCCGTTCAATTTCATCCGAATCAAAATGATCTTCTGCTGGAACCTTAGCCGATCCTGTAAATCTAAGCACCAGATCGACCATCTTGGAATCATGCTGAGGACCTCGATTTTCATTCAACTCAGACAGCGTCACCATTCGGCGCTGGAACGTATCCTCAAGAATGAGTAGATTCCGGATCCGAGAAAGCCTGAACATGCGGTAATCATCTCGGTTTAAGCAATAACCGTGAAGATACCACGTGTAGCCTTTGAGCACCAGCCCCATAGGTTCAATACAACGTTCTGTTTCTCCCCCTTGTCCGTTGATATATGTAAAACGGATCAGCCTTTTTTCACGTACGGCTTTATGCAAAGTGTCATACTTGTTTCGTTCTGAAGAGCTGCTTTTCCACGGATTTAAGTCTATGATGACCTGATCAGTACCAACCATACGACCTTGTTCTGCCTTCGAGACCAATGCGCCAACTTTATCGAACAGCCCGTCCAAATTTTGGTTGCTAAATGCCTGCGTAGATTGAAGACCTCGCAAAGCTGTAGAGAGGGCAATAAGCTCATCAAATGAAAGCATTTGCCGATCCAATCGAAAGTTTTCCATGATTTCGAATCCGCCTTCTGCTCCCGTGTACGAAACAATAGGAATTCCTGCTAGATTCAATGATTCCAAATCGCGATAAATCGTACGCAATGAAACCTCCAGACGATCGGCCAATTCTTGGGCCTGTACGCGTTTGCGGTTTAATAGAAGGATAGTAATGGCCATAAGACGCTCAAGTTTCACTGTTGTCCCCCCAATTCAGAACATCTTGTTACATTCATTTTCAAGATAACTGGTTAATAAAATGATTCAGTTCCACGAACACGATCCTTTAACTCCTGCAGGTAGTTAGGCTCTTACTTGCATAATAAACTTTCATTGTTGACAATAGTCTGTCAGGATTAGAAAGTTCACCAGTGTTTTGTTGTTTTTTTGAAACCACAAATTCCGATATCATCTTAACTGATCAAGCCCCAGTTAATAAAACCGGGTTAAATGCATCTACAGCTTGGTTGGGCTTATTCCGTTATTCTGCCCGTTAATAAATCATTATTTTGTGAAGATGTAAAAAGGAGCTGTCGAGGCAGCTCCTTCATCGTTTGTATAGAGTCTTTCATTGAACTAACGTACCCGTTTGTTCAGGATGAGAGTTACCCTCTTGCGTTATGGAACCAAATCAGTATCTGGAGGTAAATGTCCGAGGTGTCGGCTAATAGATACAATCTGTCCTTTGTGGTGGAATTCATGTGTGATGGTATGTGTAAACATATATAAAGGCGTTCTTGGTTCAGGCTCATCTTGCCACGGAATATCCACGATAACTGGAACATCCCATTTTCCTGCATATGTGTGAATGAACTGATCGACTAACGTATCAATCTCTCTAAAGATTGTACGGACGACTCCTACTTCGGGTTGAGGGGGTATTTCAAAAAATTCGGTGAGTTGTAATCCCTGTCTACCGATCCAATTTCGGTAGCAATAGGAAACGTGAATAAGTAAATCACACATGGAGGCTCCACCAAACGAGTCGAGTTGATGGACATAATCTGCGTGTGGTATCGACTCGCAATAAGAAAATAAGGCTTCTCTTGTACGCTTAATAAAGTCATATTGTTCCATCAATACGTTCACTCGCAACACCCCTTTTATTGAATTTTAGGATTCTACAAACCTAATGTATCATAATGATACATGTTGCGTTTCTTATAAATTGCTAATCTGCCCGAGGGAGGTGAACAAAGGTGCCGGTTCGTCGGCAGCCTGTCGTCATGACGCTATCGTTCTCCGTCGTAACGACTTACGTCTCCGAAGCAATTTACATGTTTATGAAAACTAATCCATTCATGATAATTCTTACACGATTATAGATATAAAATTGAGGACGATCTCCGTTTTGCTTTACCGAATAAAAAATATATTGTGCTATCTAAGTGCATAAAGATTTATTTATTTGAAAGAATACAATTAACTTCTCATTTGGAAAAAAAGGTGAAATGCTAATGAACAAATCAACTAGCGTACGATACCCTTCTTTATTAAGTAATGATTCCGGAACGGTTAGTATATTGCACCCAATTAATCCTTGGATTCCGCTTTGGTGGTCAGCTGCCTTTCCTGGTTATGGTCATTTGTTGATGAACAACTATTTAATTGGGTATTTCTTAGTGTTATTCGAGTTTATAGTTAATAATTTGGCTAATGTAAATCTTTCCATCTACCTCTCAATGATTGGAGACTTTTCTCAAGCTAAAGAAGTTATAAATCTTCATTTTATCTTTATCTACATTGGCCTGTACGTTTTTAGCATTTACGATTCCTACCGTAGAGCAGTTGAACTTAACAACAGTTACAAATTGTCTTATCGGAAAACAACTCAAATTAATACTAACAATTTCTCTCCTTACAGTATTAATACATTAAATAAATCAAATCCTTTAGTAGCTTTATACTGGAGTTTTATTATACCTGGTCTAGGAGCATTGTATAATAATCGATTAGCTTCCTTTTTTTACAGTATTTTTTGGTGGGGAACTACAGTTTACTTTTCCAAGTTTTATATTGGATTGTACTACACTTGCATTGGACAATTCGATCGAACAAGATCAACCATAGATCCACAGTGGTACTTGTTTATTCCTTCTATTTTCGGTGGGGTCTTGTACAGTGCTTATTGGGAAGCGGTAAAAACGAAACCAGTATAAGCTTTCTCAAGCTCAATTTTTCAAGTCCGAATATCAAAACAGACCTTTTTTTCAGATCCAAGGAGGACAAATGTATATTGTTGCTTCATTTGAACACTCGATTTCCATTGAATTGGCGATTTCCGATTTGGAAAAGTCAGGCATACAAAAACCAGATATTCTTGCCTTACCACTTGAACAAACGAATAATAAGACAAGAATATTCGATACGATACATTATTCAGACGGAGTTAGTTACATTGACCTTGCAGCCATTCTTGGATCCATCTTCATGCTATTAGGATCCATTTATGGTTTTGTTCTTAAGCAAGGCCCCATTTTGTGGGCGTTATACGGATTGGCGATTGGGGCAGTTATCGGATTTGTTATTAAATTAGCAATTAATAAATATAAATATAAATTAAAAAGGATGGGTTCAAAGACAATAACCGAAGTAATCATAATGGTTAAGTGTAGTGAACAGCAAATTCAAACCGTGAAGGAAATCTTTTGCAACAATCATGCTTTTGGAATATCATCTTTTAACGAATAAGCAAATTGACACAAGTTCTAAAAGAAAACTTCTCTCAAGGTCGATTCACTCATTCTCGCGACTGCCACTTATCGTTGAACTAATCTGCCCGTTAGCCATACATGCAGCGCAAGCGCTGCACCACAGATGATGAAAATGGGTAAGACTCTCTTAGGGCTGGGAGAGGAAGGTCGATAAGCTATGGTGCTATAGAGCCCATCCGTTAGTCTGACTTGGGCGGCCACGGTGCATCACAGATTGTCGCTCCCTCTCGGGAAGCACTCATGGGAGATTAATCCTACTCTGGTTGTTGCACCAGCCTCTGTCTAATTTAGCCGTAGAGAGGATGTATTTCGGTGGAAGTCGTCATTGAACGGGCATGCGGTATGGATATTCATAAGGATAGCATAACGGCATGCATTCTAACGTCTAAGGGAAAGGAGATTCAAACGTTTTCAACTAAAACGGTATATTTATTACAATTAATGGATTGGATTAAACAGCACGAATGTACTCACGTTGCCATGGAAAGCACAGGGGTATTTTGGAAGCCTATTGTCAATCTGCTTGAAGCTGAAGGCATTGAATTTTTAGTGGTGAATGCTCAGCATATGAAAGCACTACCTGG
>NZ_JBHSOW010000054.1:0-4902 GCF_042656405.1 Paenibacillus solisilvae
TCACCGGTGAGGTCACCGGCGGAGTAGTCGGGAGCTAAGTAGACCAGCTCCTTCTTTTGCGAATCGCCGGAGGTTTCGGCGAACGCGGGGACAGCCGATGCTTTATGTACTTCCGCTATTGTTGTTTCTGTAATATCAAATGTGGAGTTTTCTGTTTCGTCAGCAAACGAGACTGTCGGTAATACTAATAAGGAAGCTAAAGCCAAACACAGTAATTTGCACATCTTCTTCATGTAAAAAAACCTCCTAAAGTTTTTTTTAAAAAAAAGTTATTATGAATTCCTCCTTATAAAATATTAATGTATCAACAATTACCTATTGGATAATCGTCAATACACCTATTAGTCCTTTATTGGGAAGGGTATAAAATGGATACCCTTCCTTTTATTTGTACTATTTAAAAGACTAATAGGTTTAAATAAACTTGTCAACTATTATGTAAGAAAACCTAACAATGTTTTTGGGACATGGGGACAAGTTAGCTGTCCCTGTAGTATACAGAATATGGGTCAGTAAACGTTAAGTAGCCCCCAAATACTACATGGATGGTGTATTTCGGGACTATGTTTTGTTTGCTTCACTTTTTATCGGTACTCTGCATGCCGAGGGTAAACTAGATGACCACGGCAAGACTTTATCTATTTCTTTTTTATTTGTTAGATCCATATTTGGTAGCGTTTCAAACAAATAGCGAAGATAATGATAGGGACTCAAATCGTTCTCTTTTGCCGTTTCAACCACACTATACATGATGGAGTAAAATGGATAGCAAAACCAGCACGCTCAGCTTACGTCTCAACGATTTAGCGAACCAATTTTTCATATGAAAACCCTCTTGTCAGATTATTTGACACCATCATAACATATCTTTTTCTCAATTAAACATATTTTCATTTTGGTGAATGTTAGCAGTCATGCGAGGCTTTCAGCTAGCTATGCGATTTCTCCCCGACCGCAAAAAAGCCCCTCGGTGTTTCTCGCAGCACGCTCGTAGCCGAGCGTGCTGCGAGAAACGTCAATGGACTCGACAGCTAAATCACTACGTTTTAAAGAATTTTTCAACTCGTTTACATCGGAACCTAGTCGATGTGCTCTACCATAAAAGGTTTCAAGCAGCGTATCGTTTATATAGATCTGCCCTTGATTAATTTTTACTTTTTCACCAGGCAGCCCGATCACTCTACTGATATCATACTCTCCCATCTTCTCCTTTAGTTCATCGGGAGGTTGATAATAAACAATATCTTAAGTTATGATTGCCTCTATCCATGTTATCGTGACCATGATGATAAATAATCTGACCAGGTTGCAGATCGCCTTTGTTTATCGAATGAGTTACAGACTTAGTGGAGGAATCAGTAATTGTACTGGTGGAATAATTGTTGGCACACCCAGTAAGTATCAGCACAATTACAAAAAAAGCAATTGTCATTTTCATAAAATTACATCTCCTTTCTTTAATAATTCATTACTTCTTATATTATACGTCCGTAAGATTCTAACACCCAAAAAATTCCAACTGTTTTGTGAAATTATTGTATTATCCTGCCCGTTCAATGCCCAGCAGTACATCTGTACAAAATTCCTGATTTTGTGAAAAAGCTTAAGGAGCTGCCCCAGCAGCCCCTTAAGCTATCGTGCCCGTTGAATGACTTCAGTAAATTCCCTCCGCGCATACAGCTTTTCACAGCAATTTCTGTTGTTCCTTATCATTGTTGTTGTGATATGAAATCAAGAGGAGTATGATGTTCCTATTGAATTTTGATTTAAGGAGAAATAGAGATATATTATGAATAAATTGTCACGCCTTCAATCATTTGGCCTCATAGCCTTTCTCGTTATCGTATGGGGAGCCTCCTGGCCGATTTATAAAATAGCGCTAGACTATACGCCTCCTCTTCTTTTCGCCGGAATGCGGACACTGTTGGGTGGTTTGCTTCTCACCGTCTTGTTATTCCCAAGAAGGCACCTTATTCGCTGGAAACAAAATTATCAGGTATATCTCATTTCCGCCGCGTTCAATGTCGTATTATACTTTGGGCTGCAGACGGTCGGTTTATTGCACATGCCTTCCGGCTTGTTCTCTGTTCTGATTTATCTTCAACCGGTGCTTGTAGGTATTTTCGCCTGGATGTGGCTTGGGGAGCCGATGACCGCTTTAAAGCTGGCAGGACTGATTATCGGTTTCATGGGTGTTGTCACAGTCAGTGCCGGAGGTTTCTCCGGACATATTGCCGTAGTGGGTATCATAATTGCATTGGGTGCCGGAATAAGCTGGGCGCTCGGTATTGTTTATATTAAAAAAGAAGGTCATCGTGTCGATTCCCTTTGGCTTGTTGCTTTACAATTCTTACTTGGGGGAATCGTGCTCTCAGGGGCAGGCTCCATGACGGAGAAATGGACAAGCATTGTATGGAACGTTCCCTATTTATTGGGTCTCGTATTTGGCATTTTGATCGGGATTATAGCCTCATGGGCCGTTTATTTCAAGCTCGTAAAAACCGGAGATGCAAGTCAAGTCGCATCCTATACATTTCTTGTACCGCTCATAGCTGTCTTCAGCGGAACATTGTTTTTGAAGGAGCCTTTTACCATCAATCTGGTCATCGGGCTTATCTTGATCGGTTTAAGTATTTATCTGGTCAATCACAAATCTTCAGCATTAAAGCAGGTTCAGAAAGTGACTCATTCACAGCATTGACCCTAACAACGCAAAAAGGACAATTTCCTATTGTGGACTGTCCTTTTTATTTTTAGTCGATTCTTGTATCTCTGCAATTTCAAAAAGATCATTGCTTCACCAATTTTCCCGATGCTAACATATCCGGCTGCAGTTCGTTTCCGTTAATTGAATAAAAAGAGCAGGTTGAGCCACAGCTCGCCTACTCTCGATGGTATTTCAACTAACGTGCCCGTTAGTTCAGTGACTTAATTCACTGCATTGCAGAAAACATCCAAAAAACACCAAAAATCACTCCCCATACACTGAGAAGCGAACTAATCATAACAGGTAGCCATCTGACTCTCCTTAGTTTTATGTACATAATCACGAAAAATGGATATAAAACAAAAATCTTTATAACCAAGAAAATTAACGAAACAATTAATTCGTTTTGGAGAAACGATGATAAGATACCCATAAGGATTAATCCAGTTATTCCAACTGAATAGCCAACGAACTCCTCAAAAAAATTCGTTATGTAGTGGTTAACTTCAAACATAAGAGCGGCTACCATTGGGGGAAACAAAGTAATTACATACTGTGTTATCAGATGATGAAAGAAATTCCTTTCCAACAATGTTACCTCCACTTCTCGTTTCCAGGAGAGTTATCCTTCAATTCTAGTGCTGTCCCCATCGATATGCATAACAATAGTAAGCTGTTTAGAAAAGTAATATTCGATGTATTATTGGAAGTATCCTGCCCGTGAAAGGCTCCCTGTGGCAGCCTTTCTCGAGTCTCTATTCAACTAACGTACCCGTTAGTTGAATGACTTCTTCTTGTTTGAGATTATTATTGGCTATTCATTTTTTGACAAAACTCCAGTCAGCAACCAATCGCTGCTGTTTTTTCAACCCGTCTTGTCCTCTCTTCATATCAGTCTATGAACGAGGCGGGAAGGGTGCCATAAAGTAAGGACGACTAACTCAAGTAACGATTTCGGATGACCCCCATGTGATGAAGCTCGTGTCCTGACATGCCGTAAGCGAGGGCGCGCGCCGTAATGCTTACGTTGTTGGCTTTGCCCTTGCGGGACCACGCCTCCGTCGGTAACCCGCGCAGCAGTGTGATCGTCGATTGCCGTACGGCCCGGTAGTCTTCGGCCAATTGAGCGGTTGTCCAGCTTCCGAAAGGAGGAATGAACAATTCCTGGTCGAAACCGGGCAGAGGCGTCTGATCCCCTCTTGCAAATCGGAGCAAGCGGTAGGACATGACGCGTTCACTGTCTGCGATGTGGCCCACGACTTCTTTCAGCGTCCATTTTCCTTCCGCATACCGATAGGCGCTCTGGCTTTCGGTCAACGATGCCAGCAGCTCGGTCATTTGCTTTTCCTGGGCGAGCAGAATGTCGATGATGTTGCCTTCCGGCACCAACCGGATATACTCGCCGGCGTCCCCGGCGTATTCTTCTTCTGACGGTCTTTGGTTCATGCGTAATCACCTTTCTATGAAGATATAGAAAACTAAAATGTTCTTTCCAATGCTCTACCGCAATTTTTTTGCGAAATTCGTAACTTCGGCATATCTAATGAATTCGCGAAAGAATAGAACTTACCTTCTAACAATTGAGAGTAAGCAACCACTTAGTTGGTTGGTCGCCACGCTTAACTGCCAGTTAGCGTAACGAAGGACTGCCGCTCGGCAGCCCTTCAGTATTGCGCTATCGTACCCGTTAGCCATACATGCAGCGCAAGCGCTGCACCACAGATGATGAAAATGGGTAAGACTCTCTTAGGGCTGGGAGAGGAAGGTCGATAAGCTATGGTGCTATAGAGCCCATCCGTTAGTCTGACTTGGGCGGCCACGGTGCATCACAGATTGTCGCTCCCTCTCGGGAAGCACTCATGGGAGATTAATCCTACTCTGGTTGTTGCACCAGCCTCTGTCTAATTTAGCCGTTGAGAGGATGTATTTCGGTGGAAGTCGTCATTGAACGGGCATGCGGTATGGATATTCATAAGGATAGCATAACGGCATGCATTCTAACGTCTAAGGGAAAGGAGATTCAAACGTTTTCAACTAATATTTATTACAATTAATGGATTGGATTAAACAGCACGAATGTACTCACGTTGCCATGGAAAGCACAGGGGTATTTTGGAAGCCTATTGTAATCTGCTTGAAGCTGAAGGCATTGAATTTTTAGTGGTGAATGCTCAGCATATGAAAGCACTACCTGG
>NZ_JBHSOW010000055.1:0-896 GCF_042656405.1 Paenibacillus solisilvae
ATTTACCGGGCTTAGGCTCCGGCACATTCACCGGCGTAATCCGATTATTAATTTTGGTTTACAAGGCCCCTGCAGGAGTAGATCACGCTGCTCGATCTGCTTAAGCGTTGTTTCCAGCTTCTAAGTCTTGAATTTGGCTATATTTGCCCGTGAACGGCGATTTTCATGTTCAAGAAACGCACGAAAAAATGGCCTCTGTTCGCATCAATCGCGACGAGGCCATTTTTGGTTTTTCTCACGCTTGCTCGATTTCCCCCCTGATCCGAATTCCGTAGAGGCGGGACTATTGCACAAAATTTATGATTTTTATACATATGTCTGCGTGCTTGATTAAATCAATTAAAATTGGTTCCGCTCAACTTAGTTCGGGTAAATAATCTGAAAAGTCTGTTTATTCAAAAAAAGGAGGAGAGTGTCTCTTGTTTTTTTGTGTAAATTGTAGAACGGTCCATTTTACAAAGTCCAGTGAGGATACGCTTTTTAAGACCGCTTTTCATTATCTTAACGGTGAAAAAATAGCAACTGGTTTATGTACAAGAAGTAGATCGAATTTTTTAACGACTTCATATGCTGACACCAATATTTCCACCTTTTTAGTTCGAGAGGAAAGCAAAATGAATGAATGATAACATAAATACAGAAAATCAGACGGAAATGAAATTACACTATTTTAAGACATTAAGTATTGCAGAAAAGAGGTTATTTGAGACTTTAGCTAATGGAAAAGGTCAACCCGATGATGTGTTCCGTTAGCTCAATGACTTGTGGACGGTTCACCCTAGGATAGTGGTAAAGCATGATTAAAAGAATTATTTTCTAAGCTTCTTCGTTTCACTTCTTAAAATATCTCGGTTTTTTTCCACAAAACCAATAAGGAACTTAATTTGCTCGTTATC
>NZ_JBHSOW010000056.1:0-66446 GCF_042656405.1 Paenibacillus solisilvae
GCCGCTGGCCGCGGAGCGCGCTGCGCCCGCCGCCGCAGCGGCTGGCGCTGCAACGGCGCGGCTGGCCGCCGCAGAGCGCCGCGTCGCGGCCGCACTTGCCTCGCTGGTGCGCGAGCCAAGTGCGGCGCTCGCCGCGCTGCTTGCAAACCAAACGGCAGCCGACAATTCCGGCAGCCGTCATCCCGGCTACGCCGGACACAGCCGCGGCGATAGCTTCGCGGCGGCCCGCGCCTACGCGGAAGAAGCAGCGGCTGCCTCCGCCGCAGGCGCTCGGCTGTCCAGCGCGAAGCTGTCCAGCCGAGCGGACATGCCAAGCACAGCTGTGCTGCTCGAGCGGCTGCGAGTCTCAATCGATGCACGCCTTGATGAGCTGCGCAGCAGCGAACATGACACGCAGCGGCGAAAGGAGCTGTCACGCCGGCGAGCCCGCTTGCAGGCGCAGGAGCAGTTCCAGCGGCAGGCGGCAGAAACAGCCGCGAGGCAGGTTTTCACAATCGCTGATGAATGGCGCGATTGGCTCATAAACCGATCGCTTCCGCCTGAACTTTCACCGGAAGCGGCTATGGAGACCTTTGATTTGGCCGAGCAAGCCATGCTCCGGCTCCAAACGCTTGATCGCATCACGGCTAAAGCGGCTGCGCTGGATTTGGAGCTGGCAGCTTTTGAAACGGCTGCTGATCATTTAGCGGATGCCTTTCCTGCCATTGCCAAGACGGCAGCCGGCGATTCTGCGATTGCACTCCGTTTATTGCATAACGAAGCCATCCGTCACGCAGAGATCAATAAACAGCTGGGTGATCTGCATAACAAATATACGGAGTACGACCTTAAACGAGCTGAGCTTGAAACCCAATTTGGACGGTTAATGCTCCAGCAGGAGCAATGGTTCTTAGCCTCTGAAGCAGCCGGCGAATTGCAGCTGCTCGAAATATTGGCTAAATCTGAGCGGTTTCATCAGATTGAGAGCGAGCTGTATAAACGCAATGCAGAGCTGACTGCAGGACTGACAGAGGAACAGCTCCAGATCATTGAAGATTGGTTTGCCGAATCAGATGCTCAGCAGCTGGAGGCTATGAGAGCAGGGGCGGATGAAGAATGGACCAACCAGGAAAAAAGAAAAAGTGAGCTGCTGGAGAAGAGCGGACGGCTGCAGCAGCAGCTGGAGCTTCTTCTTCGGGATAGAGACCGGCAGCAGTTAACAGCAGAACGTGAAAAAACTGCAGCTGCGCTTGAACAGTTAATTGAACGATACGCTGTGCTTGCCATGAGCATGTCCCTGATTGGGCGTACCAAAAGAGTGATGGAAGAAGAGCGTCAGCCTGCTGTCATTCGGGAAGCATCCCGCTTTATGGCACTGCTTTCAGAGGGGAAGTATAGGCGAATTGCTGTTCCGGAAGGCGAACAGACCATTCTGCTGGAGATGGCAGATGGCCGGTTGGTGGACAGTCCATTTTTGAGCAGAGGAACAGCAGAGCAGCTCTATCTAGCCATGAGATTCGCTCTTGCGGATGAAGCGTCAGCAGCTGTCGAACTCCCAATGATCTTAGACGACTTATTCGTTAACTTTGATAAACAAAGACTGGAGGCCGCCGTACAAGTAATAGCCGAGCTCTCCGGCCGGAGGCAAATCATTATGCTCACCTGCCACGACCATGTGCGGGATCTCATGATGGACAAATTGCCGAATGCCCAGCTGGTCAGACTCGCTTAGCCTTTGAAAATTGCAGCAATCTTTAGCGCCCTCTTAGCGGAGGGCGCTGCCAGATCAGCAGGGCAAGCCAGCCGAGGCTGAAGAGGCCGAATAAAGGATAGAGGGTGGCAAGGAGTTTGCCGAAGCCGATCTGGCTGGCTAAATAACAGGCAATGAGCACGCAAACCGTTAGCAGGGTCCGTGACATTTTTAACCTTTCCTGCAGCTGGAGCGTCAGTCCGTAGACATCTGCGATGAGCGTCGTGAAGATTTCAGCGAAAATGAGGAAAATGTACAGCCACTGCACGCTGCTGCCCAGCTGGCGGGCGATTCCGCCCATTGGAATGGCGAATTGTTGGATGCCGGGCATGTAGACAGATAGAGCAATATGGCCGGCGAGCAGCATGAAGCCGATTCCGATCCCGCCTACCCAAGCGCCATAAACAATGCTTTTCCGGTCCTTCATTTCAGCCCCCAACGGAACGAGCACCGCCTGGGACATGGATAGATTAAATGCGGCGTACAAGAATGGCGAAGCCCATGCAGCTATGGGGGAATAATCGCTGGATAACAGCAGCCACCTGCTTGCGCCTGGTGTTTTTATCGTATCGATGATGATGAGCACCGTGAAGAAAAGCATCGTGGGAACAACGATCGAATTTACGGTCAGAATGGCATTCATTCCTTTGCGGAGCAGGAAGAAGCAGGCAACAATCGTAATGAGCAGACCAGACTGATACGTAACATTCCAATTCTCGTAAAAAATCGATCCGGCACCGGCTAACATAACCGCAGTAACTCCAAACAGGACGACCAGCATAAAATGACTGACCCATCGGCCGAATTGGTCACCGAACAGAACCTTGTTGACGTCCTCGTATGATTTGGCTTTCACTTCGTTGGCGATGAGCATCATTTTCGCTCCAAGCCAAACAAACATGATCGTCGACAGAATGATGGTGAGTGCTCCCCAATAACCGAAACGGGTAAAAAACTGCAAGATTTCTTGTCCGGTTGCAAATCCCGCACCGACTACGGTTCCCATATAAGTAAAAGCGATTTGCAGTACTGTTCCTAGTCTTTTCATCGTTTATTAGCCTGCCTTTCCTTCACATACATAGATAACCGTAGGAGAACAATTGTTTCACGATCCTCATAGGGGACGTGATACGCCTATACTTTACCAAGGTATGTCCAAACGGGGACAGGCATGACTCTTTTAAGCAGAAAGCAGTTGATTCTCCTCTATGTCGATGTGCATAACGATCTTTGTGTTTTTATCAGCTTTAGTTTTCATTCTACTTAAACCCAAAGGGATCAATGAGGCTTGGGTCGCTTTAGCTGGAGCCGGCATTCTATTTGCCGCACAGCTTCTCTTGCTGGAGGATGCTGCTTATATATGGGGATTTGTTTGGAATGCCACCTTTTCTTTAATCGGTATTATGTTATTTACCTCCATGCTTGAACAGAATGGATTCTTCCGCTGGGCAGCGCTGCACATCGTCAACCGGTTTCATCATCGTCAGCTCCGGCTGTTGATCGGATTATCGATGCTGGCGGCTTGTATAACGGTTTTCTTCAACAATGACGGGACGATTCTCATCATGGTTCCGATCGTGCTTGAGGTTACCGCACTGCTCAAGCTGACCCGTACTGCTAGAGTAGCCTTCCTGCTGGGAATCGGAATCATGGCTGACACGGCCAGCGCACCGCTTATGATGAGTAATCTGACGAATATTTTGACATCGGATTTCTTTGATATCTCATTTGGGGAATATGCTAGAAACATGCTTATGCCGGGAATTGCCGCCATATTCGCGACCGTGTTTGTTACAGCGGGCTTTTTCGGGCGAAGAATCCGGATGGAGGAGAGGAGGGAAGAAGCGCCTGCTGCGTTTCCTGCCGCTGTCTCGGTAATTGCTGATAAACGTTTATTCTGGTTATCGTGGATTGTTATCGCTATGATGATGACAGGATATTTGTTATCGGGAACGCTTGGCGTTCCGGTAGCTTTTATCGCCCTCAGCGGTGCAGCTGTACAATGGGCAGCAGGCGCGCTGTTCGGGCATGTCAATACGAGGCAGACCTTTTTCGGCGCGCCTTGGCTCATTGTTGTATTTGCATTGTCTATGAATCTTATTGTGTACAGCCTATATTTGCATGGGGCAGTGGATTGGTTTCCAAATCTATTGAGTCCCGTGGCATCCGGCGATGCTTTCACGGGTATAATCGGTTCGGGGGTTATATTCTCCCTGCTGGCGGCAGCAGTCAATAATTTACCGGCAGTGCTGGTTTCCTCACTTGCGATCGATCAAGTGAACGGTCCGGCTTATCTGCCATATACCAGCTTATTAGGCACAGCCGTCGGTGCAAAACTCACCCCGATCGGCTCCTTAGCAACACTATTATGGCTTCAGCTGCTGCGTAAAGGCGGCATTCATATGTCGTGGCGGGAGTATATGAAATATGGTCTATTGCTTACATTCCCGATCTTAATCTGTTCTTTGATTACGTTATGGTTTTTCGGAATTCAAAAATAACTTAATCGAAATAATTTCATTGTTATCCGGATCCAGATCCAGCTTGAGCAATGAATTCGTTGCTTGATATGTGAGCACACTTGTTGTATGCGTATCCGGCTTGCCAAGCGCTTTAACCGCTGCGGTTTCATTATCGCCAACGCGAAGACCATTCAAATCAGTGACGCATTTTCGATCGAAAACTTCAATAAATTTCACCTTTTTGTTTTTGCCAAAGCCGACTGAGAAGGTTACATACTCATTAATGGTCAATGTTTCGTCCTCGTCATCATACGTATAGGAATCGGAAGGTTTGCCGAGCTTGGTTTCGATAATGGCTTTTGAATCATCAATTGCTATACCATGCAGCTTGGGAGCTTTAGAATCCCATTGTTTCTCTTCCTTCGCTGCTTGCGAAGAAGGTGTTTTGTTTGCAGCTGTCGTTGATTCTGTTTGGGCATCGGGTGCGCTTGCTTTCGTATCGTCAGCCACGGCATTCACCACGGGGACTTCTCCTCCGATACTATCCTTGTTGTCGAAAGATTTCTGCGGACTGTTGCTCACATGATCAGAGACGGCTGTGGCTTGATTAGGTTTAGGTTGATAGGTACTGTTTTCTGCATTTGAATAGGGCAATGATATTTGGCAGCCGGAGATCATCACTGCAGCTGCTGTGATAATCGCGTATCGTAGAGGTTTCACTGGTAAAGGTTTCAAGCTGAATACACCTCCGAGTAATAGGTATGAGATTATATCGGCAGTCCATTAATGCATTCATTATGATATTACACCTCAAGTACCTAATTAGACGCAGTTATTGGGAAAAAGTTGCAGAGCATTATCTTATTGCCAGACGTTTTTAGGTGTCAGGTTGCGAAGTTGTACCTGTGTATGGTACGTTAAATTGAAAAGGGTTTACGTGGAGGGAAAGCGAATGGAACTGTTAAAAGAACGCATTCTGCGTGAGGCTTCGGTTACGAATAATGATGTTCTGAAGCTGGATGCACTGCTCAATCATCAGGTCGATCCGCTGCTTACGATGGAAATGGGCAAAGAGTTTGCAAGATTGTATGCTGAACAGCCAATAACAAAGGTAATTACCATTGAATCATCCGGAATACCGGTGGCATTTGCAACTGCGATTGCACTGGGTGTTCCCTTATTATTCGCAAGACGCAAGAAGACGCTGATAGCTGATCCGGATTCGTATTGTGAGAGAGTGCCTTCCTTTACAAAAGGGATCGTAACTGATATTATGGTTTCCCGTCAGTTTTTATCACCAGACGATCATGTATTGTTCATTGATGATATTATTGCGAATGGTGATGCAGCTCGCGGTCTTATCAAAATTATTGAACGTTCTGGCGCTGCTCTTGCCGGACTTGGTGTTGTTATTGAAAAATCATTCCAGGCAGGCGCAAGAACCATACGTGAACAGGGCATTCAAGTGGAGTCTTTAGTCAAAATTGCATCGCTTGAAGACGGCAAAATTCGCTTCGAATAGCCGCTCTGGAGAAAGTTCCATAAACAGCACCTATTCGACGATCGTGTTTTGAATTATAATATTCATAAGTGACCGAGGGGAGGCACAAGAATATGGGAAATATATCTGCGGAATTCTTAGTAACCAAGTTGTCTGACGCCAAAAATCATTTTGAGAGAGCACTTGACTGCAAGCATACAGAATTCGATGACTTGTATCCCTATATGATCGAGCATCCGCAATTTTTCTGGTACAAACGTTATGTTGCTTGGTCAGAGCTGCTCACAATTGTGAAGCTGTCCGAAGAGCTCGAGATGGATTGGAAGCAGCAGTTTACTCAGAAGCAGGGCGAATATATTACAAGCCGGGTCATGTCCTCACGCGTACTGGACGAGTGGTATGAAACGAATGATTCCAAAGAACATGTCAGCTAGATCATAAATTTAAGAAGGATACAATTGAACCTCAATGGTGCTGTTGAATGCGTCATTGAGGTTTTTTATCTATTATTAAATACATAGAGAAAAATAGGAGGCGGCATCAGGTGGTTTCAGAAGAACAGTTGGATTCTTACCGGGTGGAAGGAACGAAAATCCGGGTGGTCAGAGACGGTATAGAAACGAATGACGTGATTGGTATCGTCGTTGCCTGGGATGAAGAAAGTGTTGTCGTGCGCAAAGTGAGCCGTAAAGTTGTGAAGCTGAGCAGATCCTATCACTATGAACCTGCTTCAGTGCCGAGAACAAATATCATCGATGAATGAAATTAATGAAACAATCAGGACCGTTTAACCGTAGAACATATTACAGTGCTTATTTACCATACGTAATGATTGCGAATGGAGGAAATGTACAATGAAATGTCCGGTTTGCGAAAATGTCCGAATGCGGGAAGTTGAGAAAGATAACGTATTGATCGACGTGTGCCCTGATTGTAAAGGAATGTGGCTCGATCGCGGTGAGTTAGACAAGCTTATGCTTGGCATGCGCGAGCTTCGTGACGAATATGAACGAATGGAGCAGCATGCCAGCGGAAACTCTACGTATCGAAGGAGCTCTTCGACGCAGTTTCAGCAGCCTGAACAGAGCTATTCCGATATCGGCAAGGGTTACACGCATGGCGGTCATGATAAGCAGTCCAAGCCATATAGGAAGAAAAAAACGATGTTTGACGTTTTTGGCGATTTGTTTGATTGAAGGTTGATAACCTGCAGGGATCGTAATCTCTGCAGGTTATTAATAATAGAAGAACGCATTATTTCTTAGTTTGATTGTTCGATTCAGGAAACTCACAACTCCGCCAAGGGCTGGTATCAGACGCTATTCTCACTGCTGAAATGTTAGAAAATTTAGACTTTGGGAATACAGCTTGACTTCCTATTTTCACAATGTTAATATGAGAAACGTTCTGCAGATCAGATGCAGAACATACTGCCAGATGCGGTCGTGGCGGAATTGGCAGACGCGCTAGATTCAGGTTCTAGTGGTGTAACAGCCGTGGAGGTTCGAGTCCTCTCGACCGCACCAACTTTATGAACTAGGAAGCCTCGCTAAGCAAGGCTTTTTTTGTTTTTACAGGTTTATTCATGAGGCTCTTTGGTGGAATACATATTAGGCAAGCAAAACAAAGCTCCCCGGTCAAACTAGGGGAGCTTTGTTGATTCCACAGGATAGTTAGACGGATTAACTATCCTTGTGCCTTAGGCGTTGGAGGAAGGATATTTTTGGAACGTCTTCCTTCAACCTTCAGCCTTCGCTGAAGAAAGCCCAGTACGATATCGGCGGCAATCGCAAGCAGCGCAGCGGGTATTGCTCCCGCAAAGATGCGCAGCGAGTTGCCGTTATTGATTCCCGCATAGATTTCTCGGCCAAGGCCGCTTCCGCCTACGAGCGGGGCGATCGTTGCAACCCCGATCGCAATAACGGCGGAAATTCTTAACCCGGTCATGATAAAGGTCAAGGCGAGCGGGAAGCGTACGTGGAATAACAGCTGCATTTGGCTCATGCCTACGCCGCGCCCAGCTTCAACATAACTGGGACTGATCTGCTGCAGTCCAATGTAGGTGTTGCGAACAATTGGATTAAGCGAATAGAGAAACAGTCCTATGGTAACTGTAGTAGACCCAAGTCCCATGATGAGTAAAAGTAATACCAGCATTGCTAAGCTCGGGACAACCTGCAGGATATTCATGACAGCCAGGATTATGCGAGCCAGAGCTCGATTACGTGTACAAAGCGCTCCTAGAGGAACGCCAACCACGAAAGCAATCCCGACACCGGTGAGCACCATCATGATATGCTGATACAGATATCCCCATAACATTCCGGAGTTTCGATGCACATAATCAATGAAATCCCAAAACGTCAAATCTGGTCCAGTCATTCGTATTCCTCCCTACGGTTTAAGTAAGCCAACCCGCTTTAAGTAGGCGAGGGCGACTTCACGTTCACTCTTTTTCTCGATGTCGACTTCATAGTTCAGGTCAATCATCGTTTGTTCATTGATCGTTCCGATCAGCACCGAAATGGCTTCTACCGCGCCTGGGAACTTCTTGGCGGCATCATTGCGGATAACCGGCGAAGCGTCATAAGGAGGGAAGAAATGCTTGTCATCCTTCAATGTTTTCAGGTTATACGCTTTTAGACGGGAGTCGGTCGAGTATGCAAGTACAATATCGACTTGATTCTGGGCAACCGCGTTATAGACCAGACTTAATTCCATCGGAAATGTCTTGCCGAAGGTGATTCCGTAAAATTTAGAGAATGCGGGGTATCCATCAGACGGGCGCTCAAGCCATGACGTGTCAACGCCAAGACGCATGTTAGGTGCATCGGGTTTAATATCAGATATATTCTCATATCCTTTGGCTTTGGCAAGATCCTCCCGCACGGTAAAGGCATAGGTGTTCTCAAAGCCTAATGGATCCATCCAATTGAGATCGTAATATTTATTAAAACCTTCCTGTGCTTGCGCGAGCACTTTCTTCCGATCCTTTGTATTCTGAATCGGAAAATGGTTATTGAAGATTTCGCCGGAGTAGAGTGTCCCCATCTGAAGATCATTTCGTTTGATGGCTTGAAGGACGACTGGACTTGAAGCCAGATCCGGAATGATCTCCACCTGAATATCAGTCTTTTCCTCGATCAGTGCTTTGTACATTTCAGCCAATATTTTGGTTTCGGTAAAGGTTTGTGCGCCAATTATGAATGTATTGCCCGTGCCGCAGGCGCTGAGTATAATCAGCATTACACTCATACCAAGCACCGCGATAGATTGGGTCAGCTTTGCAATCATCAGTTTCCTCCATATTTAAATCGTCATTCTCTTTGCCCCGCCAAACCGGCCGGTTAACCATCTCTCAAGTATGCCAAGCAGTAAATCCACGATTAAAGCAAGTAGAATGGAACCAAGGGCTCCGGTAATGATAAGCTCAGGCTTGTTAACGGCCATCCCTGACACGATCAATTGGCCTAGACCTCCCGCCCCGATTAAGGTAGCAAGTGTTGCCCAGCTGATGATATAGACCATTGTCACTCTTACTCCCGACATGATATAAGGAAGCGAGAGAGGGAGCTGGATGAGCAGGACACGCTGCATCGTTCCATATCCCATGCCTCTGGCGGATTCGAGAACGTTTCGGTCTACGGACTCAAAGCCGTCATACGTATTGCGAAGGATCGGCATTATGGTGTACAGAAGCAAGGCGAGAACAGCCGGCTTCGTTCCGATTCCCATTAGCGGGATGAGTACAGCCAGAAGTGCCAGGCTTGGCACGGTCTGCAGTAGGTTGGCAGCGAAGAATACGATGCTGTTGACCCATCGAATCTGGTTGTAAACCAGCGTAATTCCGAGCGGGACAGCGATGATTGTACCTAGAACGATCGCTGTGAGTGAAATGGCTAAATGTTGACCCAGAGCATTCAGAATGTCCGAGTAGCGTTCCTGCAAAAAATCAAAATAGGCAAGCAATTCGTTAAACCTCCTCTGTAAGGACAGGAAAGACCTCGGCCAGATGCCGAACGACGCTTCCCCTTGTAATAAGTCCGACGAGTCGGTTCTGATCGTCGATTACTGCCAGATTAGACAGCTGATTCTGGCTCATGATCTCCACAGACTCAGAAAGCAGGGAGCCGCTCCGAACGGAAAAGCTAACGGGCCGCATAACATCAGCCACCGTAATATTTTCTTCACCATAATGCTCTAGAACGTTATAGATGGATACGATTCCTTTAAGGAGCCTTTGGCGGTCAATGATAAACAGCGTATCAACCTTGCGGCGCTCCATAATGGTAATCGCTTCAGCCAGCCCTTTGTTGGGAAAAGCCGTTACGGGCTGGGTGACCATGACCTCATTTACGGTCGGGCTGTCATATTGGTTATCTTCCTGATGCAGACGTTTCTGACCGATAAAGGACTCTACAAATTCGTTTACAGGATGCCGCAATATTCGCTCAGGTGTGTCGCTTTGCACGACCTCACCGCTTTTCATCAGTACGATTCGGTCGGCAATTTTGAGTGCCTCATCCATATCATGCGTCACAAAAATAATGGTTTTATGAAGCTCCTGCTGCAGCCGGACAATCTCGTCCTGCAGCTGCTCGCGGCTAATCGGGTCCAGAGCGCTGAATGGCTCGTCCATAAGAATGATATCCGGATCCGCTGCGAAAGCACGGATAACGCCGATTCGCTGCTGCTGGCCGCCGCTGAGCTCTGACGGGTAGCGGTCCCGGTATGTTTCAGGCTCCAGCCCGACAAGATTCAACAGCTCATCAACACGGCTTTCGATCCGGCTCGTTTTCCATTTTTTCAAACGGGGCACAACTCCGACGTTTCTTCCAATTGTCATATGGGGGAACAAGCCTATACTTTGAATGACATAACCAATACCGCGGCGGAGCTCTACAGGGTCAATGTCACGTGTATCTTTGCCGTTGATTAATATCGAACCGCTGGTCGGAGTGACGAGGTGGTTGATCATTTTCATCGTTGTCGATTTTCCACAGCCGCTCGGGCCAATCAGGACGGTTAGTTCGCCCTGCTTGAATTCAAGATTAATATTCTTTAACGCTTGATAACCATCTGCATAAACCTTATTAACGTTGTTCATTACAATCATGTAGGTGTCAGTCCTTTTTGTCATACTATTTCCAATTTTGTTATTTTAATCACAGGATAACGAAAATGGATGCATTTGATGAGTGGGGAGAATGAGGCAACTTTTAAGCTTAACCACATCCGTAACGGTTTTAAACATGGGAAATAGTGGATAATCAAAATGCAGAGAAATTATCCAGTCAAATTGGTTGACTTCTAGACAGCTTCTGTGATATATTATTTTTCGTTGCTTCATCAATATGTTTAGCAAAAACAGGAAGCATACTGCCAGATGCGGTCGTGGCGGAATTGGCAGACGCGCTAGATTCAGGTTCTAGTGGTGTAACAGCCGTGGAGGTTCGAGTCCTCTCGACCGCACCAAATTTTAAATCCGAGAAGCCTTGCTTGCAAAGGCTTCTTTTTTGTTTGTCATCGTTTTCCGGCTCCAATGAATAGAAGAAGATGCTCCCTCAAAAACCGCCTCTTGTTTCATCCACAACGTGGTTTATCCCGCTATTCCTCAATCAAACTCGTTCAGGTAATTAGGCAAATAAGGTTCTTTCTCAACTTTATGGATTGCAATGTTATTTCTATCTATGATAATGTTATAAACGAACATTATTATGTTATAAATAAAGGAGCTGCGCTGTTATGTCTACGAAAGCTCGGTTGAACCGCATGTTTAGCGTTCAAGGTAAATGCTTTGATGTTGCTATCGATCACGGTTTTTTCAATGAATTTTCTTTTCTGTCCGGTATTGAGAATATGAGAAGCGCTATTGATACGGTTGTTAAGGCTGGTCCTGACTGCATTCAGTTAAGTGCAGGCGAGGCGCGGCTGCTCCAGGAAATTCCAGGCAAGCAAAAGCCGGGGCTGGTGCTGAGAACTGACGCGGCCAACATTTATGGAACCGAATTACCGAAATATCTATTTAGCGAGTTAATTGACCGGGCCATCGAACAAGCCGTTCGCTTGGATGCCGTCGCTGTCTGTGTGAATCTGCTGCTGCTTCCGGCTCAACCGGAATTGCATCATCAATGTGTGCGGAATATAACACTCCTAAAGTCTGAATGCGAGAAGTACGGAATGCCGCTTATGGTAGAGCCGCTGGTGATGCTCGCGAATGAGCTTAAGGGCGGTTATATGACGGATGGCGACATTCAGAAAATCATGGCACTCGTTCGTCAAGGGGTAGAGCTGGGTGCGGATGTGATCAAGGCGGATCCGTCGGATGATGTGAACGAATATCACCGCGTGATCGAGGTTGCGTCCGGTGTTCCCGTTCTCGTACGAGGCGGCGGCCGCGCAAGCGATGAGGAGATTATGCACCGAACGGAAAATTTAATGAAGCAGGGCGCCTCCGGTATTGTATATGGGCGCAACGTGATTCAGCATCCCAATCCGGGAGCTATGACTTCGGCACTTATGGCTATCGTCCATGAAGATGCTTCTGCAGAGCAGGCATTAGCGATTTTGAAGGGGGCAGAGGTCAAGTGAAGAAGGTCATTCGATTCGGACTCATCGGCTGCGGGCTTATGGGCAGGGAGTTTGCAAGCGCAGCTGCCCGTTGGTGCCATCTGACAGACGTGGATTTCGAGCCTCAGATTGTGGCCGTGTGCGATGCCAACGAGTCAGCGGCGCAGTGGTTTCAAGATAATGTCCCGAGTGTGACACAAGCTTATATGGATTATAGAGATTTGCTGTCCGACCCTGATGTGGAAGCCATTTATTGCGCGGTTCCTCACAACCTGCACGAACAGATCTATATCGATATTATTAATGCCGGCAAGCATCTGCTGGGTGAGAAGCCGTTTGGTATCGACCGAAAGGCGAATGAAGCCATAGCAGAAGCGGTAAGAAGAAATCCGCATGTCATCGTCCGCAGTTCCTCGGAATTCCCGTTTTTTCCGGGTGCTCAGCAGATTGTGAAGTGGGTGAATGAAGGCAGGTTTGGGCGGATTATCGAAGTGGAGGCCGGCTTCTGGCACTCCAGCGATCTCGATCCGACGAAGCCGATCAATTGGAAACGACGTATTGACACCAATGGGGAATATGGCTGCATGGGCGATCTCGGGCTGCATGTACTCCACCTGCCGCTGCGCTTTGGATGGAAGCCTGCTAACGTACGCGCCCTTCTCTCGAAGATCGTGGAAGAGCGTCCCGACGGAAGGGGAGGCACTGCACCGTGCGAGACCTGGGACAATGCGATTCTTGCTTGTGAAGTGAAGACCGAAGATCAGCAATTCCCGATGGTATTGTCGACCAAGAGGATTGCTCCAGGCCATGCCAATACCTGGTTTATCCGCATTCAAGGGACAGCGTTCTCCGCGGAGTTTACCACGAAGAACCCGAAGCAGGTTTCATCACTGCCTTACGTTGCTGGCGGACAACAAGCTTGGCATATCGTAGACGCGCCATATAAATCCGCATACGGGACGATAACGGGAGCGATCTTCGAATTCGGATTCTCTGATTCCATCCTGCAGATGTGGGCTGCATTCTGCGACGAATTGGTGCACGGTACTCAGGAAATGACGCAGCCATTCACCTGCGCCACACCCGAAGAAGCGCTTGACAGCCATCGACTCTTTACCGCAGCGCTGGAATCGCATCGAACAGGCACAACGGCGATTGTGGACTGTGGGGCTTTGGCGTGAGCGGCGCTCTGCAAGCGGCTGCGGCCGATATCGTGATCGCAGGACATATTTGTCTGGACATTATTCCAAAGATTCACGGAAACAATCAAGCAGCCGGACTCGGGGAGCTTCTTGTTCCCGGTAAACTGCTTGATGTCGGTGCAGCAGTGCTAGCTACGGGCGGTGCAGTCTCTAATACGGGGTTGGCCTTATACCGGCTTGGATTTCCGGTCAAGCTCATGGGCAAGATCGGGGATGATCTATTCGGCGGCCTGATCTTAAGCATCTTGAAGGGTCATGGGGAAGAGCTTGCCGGCAGCATGATCACAGCTGCGGAAGGGAGCAGCTCTTATACGATAGTCATCAATCCGCCGGGCATCGACCGGATTTTCCTGCACTGTACCGGAGTGAACGACAGTTTTGCTTCAGAGGATGTAACGGTGGAGTCTTTGCAGGGGGCAAAGCTGTTTCATTTTGGTTATCCGCCTCTGATGCGAAGAATGTATGAGGATGGAGGAGCCGAGCTCGAGACGTTATTAACAAAGGTTAAAGCTCAGGGGCTGACCGTTTCGCTGGATATGGCACGCCCGGATCCGCAGTCCCAGGCGGGACAGGCGGACTGGAGAGGCATTCTTGCCCGCGTCCTGCCCTCTGTTGATGTATTCTTACCCAGCTTCGAGGAGATTCTGTATATGCTCCAGCCTGACACCTATCGAGAGCTGTCAGAGCTTCATGGGACGTCCGAGCTGCTTGCATTTGCAAACGGTTCCATACTCGGATCGCTTTCTGAGGAGCTGCTGGACATGGGCGCGGCAATGGTAGGCTTAAAGCTTGGTGAGTATGGTTTTTATCTGCGGACGACAGGTAAGCGGGAGCGGCTTATCGCGATGGGGCCGTGTGCGCCGAATGAGGATAACTTGTCAGCCTGGCAGGACAGAGAGTTGCTGGCTCCCTGCTTTCAGGTTGAAGTCATCGGTACGACGGGAGCTGGAGACTGCACGATTGCAGGTTTCCTCGGCGGCTTGTCGAAGGGGCTTGCGGTTGAGGAAGTGCTGCTGGGAGCGGTAGGCACCGGTGCCTGCTGCGTTGAGAAGGCGGATGCGGTAAGCGGCATCCGGAGCTGGTCCGATGTGCAGGAACGAATCCACTCGGATTGGGAGCACAGTAATAGAAGCGTTCCGCTTCCCGGCTGGACGTATGGGATTCGTCAAGGAATATGGGAGTTAAAGCGCTGACTTATTCATCAATCATCTACTTAAGCAAAGGGGAATTGTGAATGCTATTGCGAAGCGAGGTAAAGCAGGCACAGGAGCGGACGTTGGAGCTGTTCGCCCGCGCAGGCATCGTACTAACGGCCGAAGAACAAAGCAGTATTGAGGTAGCGGGATTTGGACTGGGGAATTTGGAAGAGCAAGGACTTGAACTGATTACCTATGTTAATACGGATCGTTACTGCGCTAAGGAACTTGTTCTATTTCCGGGACAAACCTGTCCGGAGCATCTTCATCCCTCTGTAAACGGAGAGCCTGGCAAAATGGAAACGTTCCGCTGCCGCTGGGGCAGTGTGTATCTTTACGTTGAAGGTGAAGCGACTAACCAAATCCAGGCGGTGGCCCCCGTTCAGAGCAAAGACAGCTATACGGTGTATCACGAGATTATTTTGAATCCGGGTGAGCAGTATACCATCCCGCCTGGCACCAAGCACTGGTTTCAGGGAGGACTGGAAGGGGCTGTAGTATCCGAATTCTCCAGCACTAGCCGGGATGAGCTGGATATCTTTACGGATAAGGCAATCGTGCGGATCCCAATCATCATTGAGGATAAGGAAAACGAGTAAGCCTCGTTGTATATCGGCTGGCAGCGACATTGGTGTTGATCACAGCCAAGCATTCGAGCGATAATAGAGGGATTATGTGCAAGTTACTGCCGGGAGGCCGCAAGGAATGAGACGTAATGTCCATATTCAACTGAATTCAAGACAACAGCAAATGTTAGACCGCATCGCTTCGGATGGAGAAGTTCGGATCGCAGACTTGAGAGAGTCCTTTCCGGTGACGGAGATGACGATTCGGCGCGATTTGGAGAAGCTTGAAGAAGCGGGTTCAATCAAGCGTACATTTGGAGGTGCAATCTTCGTAGGGCAGGATGTCGCGCTGAAGGAACGTTCTGTCATTTTGATGGAAGAGAAGATGAGGATTGGCCGGAAGGCCGCCGCGTTTATACAACCCGGAGACTCCGTATTTATTGACGGAGGAACGACGACCCTGCAGGTAGCGAGGTTCCTGTCCCCGGGGATGAAGATTACCGTCGTAACCAACGCTCTGAACGTAGCGGCAGAGCTGGCTGCCAAACAAATTCCAACCATGATGACAGGCGGCATGCTGCTGGAGGCCACACATTCTTTGGTAGGGCCTGTCGCGGCCCAAACCTTGGCGGGAATGGCTTTTGACCATGTTTTTCTTGGCGCAACGGGTGTTAATATCGAACATGGATTCAGCAACTCCAATATCTATGAAGCAGAAATCAAACAGATCGCTATAAGGCAGTCCGCTGAAACCACGATCGTACTGGATCATACCAAATTTGGAGCAAAGGTGCTCGTCTCCTTCGCTTCGTTATCAGGCGTGCAGAGAATGGTGACAGACAGATTGCCGGAACAGATACTGTATCAGGCATGTATGGACACAGGCGTTGCAGTGGAAATTGCAGATTGATAATCTGAGCAAGATGGAGAACTGCAGAAGGAGAGACTCCTTCTGCAGTTGTAATAAGGCTGGGGTTTATCTAGGAGTCGCTTTTTTTAACAAATAGATTATCAATAAACTTATTATTATTGAATTCAAGATTGCTCTTAATCGAAACGCCTCCTGTCATTAGGAGTCCTCCTTCTTCAATCGTGTTGCCTTGAACAAGATGACCGCTTCCGATTTTAATAAGAATTCCGCCAGTTCCGGCTTGATTGCGAGGCTTAATGACCGTGTTATTAATAATTCTTATATTGTTGCTGGTTAATTGACCGTTTCTCCCCGGATCTCCAGGTCGAATGGCAATATTAAATTGATTGTTATAGGCGTTGTTATTGTCAATCGTACATGAATCCGAGCCATTTTTAATATCAATTCCGTAATAAAAGCCTGTAATTGTATTATTATTAATGGTGCTGTTTTTTTCTTTTTCCAACGTAATGCCCTGTTGACCCGATTCCTCAGTCCGATTTTCAATAATCGTACAATTGGTCACCGTATTATTCTTTCCTCCGCCATAAAGCGATAAATGCCCATCACCGGAATTTCTTATCGTACAGGAATCGATCAGCGAATTGCTGGATAGAAAATTAATGATACCCGAGCCTTTGTTGAACTCCGAAGTCACATTTCGTAGGGTACTAAACTGCGATTTATAAATATTGATTCCCTGCGAAAAGTTTTTGAGATACATTCCATCTATGGAACAGTGATCGCATTCTTGAATTAATACGCCCACTCTTGACGTATATATTCCATCTGCAGGAAGTGTATCCCCTTTTAAAGAGCCGCCTTTCAGAGAGACATTTGATGTCTTATAGATCCAGAAAACGCCGTATTGATCTTTCGTTTGTGTCTGGAAGACAGCGCCTTGCATAATAATTGTGGCGGGTTTGGTAATTTTAAAAGCAGAGTAACTGGTACCGTACCCGGTGCTGACTTTATTCGCCATATTCTTACTCACTTTATAAACGCCTGGAGGAATGATGACGGTACCGCCTTTATCTACATCATTTAACGCTGCTTGAATGGCCTGGGTGTCATCATGAAGGCCGTCACCCTTGGCATTGAAATCAGTCTTGACATTAACCGTATTCGATGCCTGATGTAAGGTTTGATCTGTTCGATTGAATATGTACATATACGATACGGCACTTAGTATGCTGAATACGATTGCCGTCACAATCCATGGTACCGTCATCTTGTGTGACTTCCCATTCCATTGATTGCCGTTTTCCTTTCCTGTTAATGCAATCCGTTTCTCAACAATAAACTCCATAATCATAGCCTCCCAAGTTAGTAAATCCTGCTGAAGTTATAATCGACATTTTCCGCCTTTTTTACAGTAAATACGAAAAATGAATCAAAAGAATCAGAATACCGGTACTATAGACCCCTTTTACCTTAAAAAGCAGCTGTAGCTGATGGTAAAAGCTAGGCTTAAGAGGGGCTTGTCCCTTCATACCGTTACGATCTCATTAGGGGAAGTAGGAGAATAATTGACGCTGCAGTCGAATGTATCAAAACCTCTTATCAGAGTAATTATTACAGGTGCGACCGGCATGGTTGGTGAAGGTGTCCTGCATGAATGTCTCAGCCATTCGGATGTCGAGCAGGTCTTAGTCATCAACCGGAAGCCATGCGGAGTGTCACATCCGAAATTAATAGAAATATTGCAGCCGGATTTCTTTGATTTATCTGCGATTGCCTCTCAATTAACTTCTTACAATGCCTGTTTTTTCTGTTTGGGCGTTTCATCTGTTGGGATGAAGGAAGCGGATTATGCGCGGTTGACATATGATCTAACGATGCATATGGCAAACCTGCTCGCAGAGTTGAATCCTGACATGGTGTTCTGTTATGTATCCGGGAGCGGAACAGACAGCACGGAGAAGGGGAAAAGCATGTGGGCGCGCGTGAAGGGAAGGACAGAAAACGAGTTATTGCAGCTTCCTTTCAAAAGAGCCTATATGTTCCGTCCGGGCTATATTCACCCAACACCGGGGCTCAGTAACACCCACCGTTATTATAAAGCTTTATCTTGGATGTATCCCATGCTGAAGGTTCTTCTGCCCAAACATGTTATTACCCTGAAAGAACTTGGTCTCGCGATGATACATACGGTTACCGGGGGTTATAAGGATAACATCCTGGAGAGCAAAGATATCGTTAAACTAGCGAAGACATAACAAAAGACGAAGATCCCGGTTCTTGAGCCGGGATCTTCGTCTATATGAAAGGGCAGATCTCCGTCAACCGATTCAAGCCTGTTATCTGAGACGAATCCTGGCGAACAATAATCAGATAAAGATTGAAAATTTCTTTTGATTCATGTAATGTATAAAAATACAGATATATGAATATATATTAATGCATGAGGTGATGGAATGAGTTTGCACGGTCAACTATCAACCCTGGCAACTTCTGACTTGCTCATACAAGCGAAGAAGTCAACGCTGCATACGGCCATACGTCCGGATATTATAATGGAGCGGGGATCCGGGCTTTACGTATGGGATACTGAAGGCAAAGCCTATCTCGATTTTATTGGGGGATGGGCGGTGAATGCATTAGGACATTCTCCTGCAGTCATCAGCGAAGCCTTGAATGAGCAGGCTGCCCGGCTGGTGAATTCCAGCCCGTCATTTTACAATAAACCGATGGTGGAGTTTGCGCGTCTGCTGACGGAAATTACCTGCTTTGATAAAGTTTTCTTTACTTCAAGCGGTGCCGAAGCCAATGAAAGTGCCATAAAACTGGCCAGAAAACACGGATCAAAAAATCTTGGCAGCGCTTATGAAATCATAACGTTAGTCAACGGCTTCCATGGGCGTACACTCGCTGCAATGTCGGCGACTGGAAAAAAACAGTGGCAGCTGCTGTTTGAACCGAAAGTTTCTGGTTTTAAGCATGTCCCAATTAATGATGCAGAGGCGCTTAACCATGCGATAAATGAAAACACTTGTGCCGTTATGCTGGAGCTAGTGCAGGGGGAGGGCGGCGTTCATTCCGTCGATGCAGATTACCTGAAGCTGGTGCGCAAAGCCTGCGACGATCACGGACTTATGCTAATAATCGATGAGATCCAAACAGGAATCGGAAGAACGGGAAAGATGTTCGCCTATGAGCATTATGGCATTCTAGCGGATGTAATGACATTAGGCAAGGGGATCGGGGGCGGGTTTCCGCTGGCGGCTATGCTGACAACGGAAACTTTTGATATCTTTGATGCGGGGGATCAAGGAGGGACATATTCGGGTCAGCCGCTGGCGATGGCGGTTGGATTAGCTGTTGTGAATGAAGTGATTCAGCGCAATCTGCCCCTGCACGCAGAGATCCAAGGAGAATATATACAAGAGAGGCTGCACCAAATATCGCCGATCTTCCAATTAAGCCGTATCCGCGGCAAGGGACTGCTGCTTGCATTTGACCTTCCGTCGGATAAAGGGGCCGAGCTGGTTGCTGAATGCTTGAAGGAAGGGCTGCTGATCAATTCGCCAAACCCGAACACAATCCGTTTAATGCCGCCTCTAGTTGTAACGAAGGATGAAATTGATCAAATGATTCTGCTGCTATGCCACGCTTTAAACAGAGTTCTGACTAACTAGCATCTTCTTTCGTTTCTAATTTCAGTGAAATCATATAATTCGGTTAACTCGTCCACACCGAAGCATTGCTATTTTCATAGAATGCAGTATTCGGTAGGAAAGGAGTTGAATCGAATTATGACAAAAGTATTGAATTACAATGTAAGTGTGCCTGCAGTGGTGACAGATGCTGTAGCTATCGTAGTACCTCAAACCCCTGCTAAAGTCATTTTGGCAGAGCTTGGCATCTTCATACTTCCAGAAGCTGCAAACAATAATCGTGTAGAATTAAAAGCGACTGTCGGCTGGAAAGGAACATTAGGTACAGGAAGTGTTCTGTTCCGTGTATTCCGCGACAACCAAGAAATTTACTATGCACGTGAAGGGTTCGAATCTAGCTTCGAGCAATTTTATTTGACAACGCTTCAAGTCATTGATATCAATGCTGCGCCTGGTGCTCATGGTTACTCGTTGTATATTGAAAAATTGACTGCTGGAGCAGCTGCAACCGTTATCGGTCCAATTAACCTGAGTGCAACTGTGTACGAAGTTTAATGAAGAGGAAGAAGAAGAAGGAGGAATGTCCTTCTTCTTTTTTTATGGTCTACATATTTTGACGGCTGCTCACAAACAATGAGGGTAACTCATTTAGAGAGAAGGCGAGCAGCTATGAAGCGAATGCTTCAGATTGGAATGGCAGTATTAATGACGGCAGGGCTATGGCCAAGCAGTACGTGGGGTACCGAGCTGAATCGTGGAGCTGCAGGCCATGGACAAGATCCGGGCTCCAAAGCACCTAGTAAACAGCTGGCGGTCGTTATTGATGACTTTGGCAATTCCATGACCGGAACCTCTGAGATGATGCAGCTTCCGATCCACATTACTGCTGCTGTCATGCCGTTCATGCCGACAACGAAGCAGGATGCGGAGCTGGCGCATAAGCTTGGACATGATGTGATCATCCATATGCCGATGGAGCCGAACCGCGGGAAGCCGGAATGGCTGGGACCGGGTGCTATTATGACGAATCTTAGCGATGAAGAAATCCGCAGCCGTGTGGAGGCTGCAATCCAGGAAGTGCCTTACGCAATCGGCATGAATAATCATATGGGTTCGAAAGTAACGGCTGATGAGCGCGTGATGCGGATCGTGTTGTCCGTAGTTAGAGCGCATGGCATGTTCTTTCTGGACAGCCGGACCACATTCAAGACGGTCATTCCTAAGCTGAGCGCAGAGCTTGGCGTTCCGCTGTTGTCCAATGAAATATTCCTTGACGATGTCTATACGATGGAGCATATCACCAAGCAAGTAGGTGTAGCCAAGCGGCACCTGGATTCGCATGAAACTTGTGTCGTCATCGGTCATGTTGGTCCTCCGGGAAAGAAAACAGCGGCAGTTTTAAAGGATTCCATCCCGCGGATGCTGCAAAATACCAGTTTCGTACGATTGTCGGAGATGCTTATTCCCTCAGCGGAGAAGGATATAATTCCTCACCCCTGAGGCAATAGCATCGGCAATTTTGGCTTGTTCACGGGGATCGGTAAGCATCTGGCGGTCTCCGGCATGGCTGATGTAACCCATCTCTACAATGACGGCAGGCTGCTTAACGACGTTGAGCAGGTAGAACGGTTTGCCGATTCGGGGCATTTGGCGCGTTCTTTGTCCGCGGTTCAGCGTATCCTGAATGCAAAAGGCGAGAAAGGCGCTCTCCCCTTCATTCTGATGAAGCACGAGAGGGCCTCTTGCTGTGCTGTCCGCCGCCCAATTTACATGCAGGCTGACGACGATTTGCGTCTGAATTTCCTTAGTGAGCTGGCTGCGCTGCGACAGATCACGCTGATGCCTGGAATGGCTTCTATGCCAGCGGTTGTCGTCGCTTAGCGCATAATCTCCATTTCGGTTTAGGATGGTGCGGATTCCGCTGGCCCGCAGCTTTGTGTAAAGCTTTTTGGATACGGCCAGATTAATGTCCTTCTCCAGCAGATTCTCATGATGCGCGCCGCCGTCAATGCCGCCATGACCAACATCGATCAGAACCTCAGCTGTAGGCAGGGCCCGCTGATATTGGGGAGGCAGAAGGATGGACTGATCCTGATCATAGGTGGCGTGCTGCTTATGGACAGAAGGTTCATTGTGATCTGCTGGAGCTGCATGAATGAACGGAGCAAATCCGAATGCAGCAAGAGAAACTGTCAACATGAGTGCAGCCGCTGAAATCGTCATTAGGCACCGATTTGATTTTATGTGGAATTTCATGCTGATGTATGCCCTCCAATACCAAGAATGCTATCGTTAGCGTGGCACGAACCAAGGAAACTCATTCATGTTTGAACAAAAGGATTAAAGGGGACACTTATAGCAAGGACTAATAACGGGGAGATGAATCCTTAATGGCGAAGAAAGAGAATGATGAATACATCAAATATATGACCGAGAAGCTGGTCGCGTATATGGAAACACCGCAGGAAGTGAGAAAGGGCAAACGGGAAACAGCCAAAGCCCAGAGGGAGCCTTGGCTGACGAGATGGTTCGGTGTCGGTGCATTCGGATTAGTCTTATGGTGGCGCGGCAAAAGCGAGCGCAATCCGGAACTGATCCGCACAGATATTCGGGATAACAGTTTAATGGAGTAATGAACAAGTAGAAAGTATTATTTATAAAAACGGCCTTTGCTTTGAATCGAGCTTAGGGACACATAACGTGTTCCTTCTTGATCGAAGGCAGCATAAACGAATTTTCCGTTCCAAACATGATAGCCTATCGTCGGATAGACGAATAGAACTGAGGCATCATACAGCTCTGCAGTAAAACGAATTTCAGTCTTGTGGTTAAGGAGGTCCGGCAGCTTACTTACCTGTTCCATTGAGAGCGGGGACTTGGTCAGCCAAGGCATCCGCTCGTAAGGATCAAAGGTAACATTGGTCCGCGAGGAAGAAAGCTGCGAAAGTGCGGGCGCATTTATTGGCTCTGCTTGAGTTGAGATAGCTGATAACTTGGCCTGCTTGGACCAAATTTGATCATCGATGGGGAGCGATTCACCGCTCCACGCATCCATATAGACGGCTTGTCCGTCAGGAGCAATCCATTTCCACACAGCCAGCAGCGGATGAACGTATAAACGTTCAATCTGAAGCGGCTTTTTTATTGCGTCCGCATACGATGTGTAATAACCTTGCCTGATCATGGATTTATAAAGGGTATTGGGATCATAGGCGGGATGATCGCCAACTCCGTATTCACTCAGCGCGAAGCCGCCGTCCTGAGTTGCGTTCACAATCATATAACCAACCGGCTTTCGGTTCAATTGAAAGGTTACAAGCCAGCCATGCATGCCAGGTCCAATAGGGGCGATAGTCGTAGAAGCTATCTTCCAGGACTTAAATTGAGGCTCAGCGGCCAGTATATTCGTCCAAGCCTGAACCTGCTGCTCAAGTCTGGACTGCTCCTGTCCGGGCTGATTAATCGTTGTCTGCGCCGCTGCCGACACTTGGCTGCTTGCCATTAATATGATCAAGGCTGCATATAACGGGAACCATTTACGCATAGGTGCTCACCTTTTTCCATAAGTTTTTGGATTTATCGTCATTGTACCCCGCCAGCAATCGAAAAGGCTGTTGGAACCTGTCGCGCGAATGCGGACAAGCCCCGTTCTATTTTTGCCATATTCCTGCGAAGTAATGACGGGTACAGCCAATCTTTGTCGCATTATCGTCAGCCAATACCCTGAAGGTAAAAGACACCGCAATTTATAGCAGATACCGTCACCCTGGGCTCGTACTGCCATTTGATTTCTTCTTGACGCCTTTCGAATTGTTCTGTCAGCGTCTGACGATTTTCTTCTTCCGCCGATTCCAATAACGGCTCATAATAGTGGCCGATGGTTGACAGCTCAATATCCAATCTAGCCGCAGCTTCCTCTGCCCATTTGTAATCATAGGTCCGCAGTTTGCGCTCGAGCGTTTGTTCAGCGATCGACGCGGCCTTGTTCAAGGTTAGCGCATTCTTCGCGGTATGAACGTTCGGCGGCAGCTTCGGTGTCATTTTATGCTGCAGCAGCTGATCGTGGAATTTCTCCACGCATTGACCTGTCGCCAGTGAAATGCCAAAGGAATGGATCTCCTCGCGTTTCATATCGCAGGCGAATTCCACCTTCAGATTAACGCCGAGCCAAGCGCTGTAAGCGGTAGACTGAAGCGGGTGCGCGCTGCGCTTATCCGGCTCCTGAAAGAGGCAGACATAGCTCCCGCTGGATTTAGCCGATTCAAACAGCTGGTCAAGCCGCCGGGATCCATAATGAAGATCCTCCCGGTTGATGCGGACACCTGCTGCATTCAGTGAGCTGTTCAAGTAGCCGAATGTCCGGCCAATGGCTGCATCGGCTGCCGCCGCTATACCGGTCGGCGCCTGCTGTCCGGGCTGGGCTGCAGCAGGAGCTGGAGTCTTCACTGCTGCAGCAGCGGCAACGGATTGATCATATTTGCTCTTATCTGTCACGAACAGCATGGACATGGTTTCCGGCTCAGTGCCGGTACGGTCCACGAAGCTCCAATAATAGGGCCTGTTAGTTAAATCCCGATCTGCCTGCGGCGATAATTTGACTTGAAAATGTGCGGGTGACTTCTCCATAATATGACAGCCCGTCGTTTCCAAATATCGCTGAACGAACTTATGAACCTGTTTCTCGTTCATGGCCTCACCTCCACAGTCTGTCCTACCGCATCCAGCATGATATGGATTGCTCCCATCTCCATAGGGACCTCATCGGCTTCTACCTCATGCCGAATTTGGGTTAAAGAATTTCCGAGATTGTCCATTTGCTCGCGCAGCTTCTCTGTATTGCCGCCCGTCTCCAGCATGACACGTGCCAGCCGCTGCTCCAGCGTTTCTTTCTTCTCGAACCGTTCGAGAATATGGTCCAGCTCGCCGATAACGAGCTCGAACAGATTGATTTTCTCATGGAGCAGGCCGACGATATGCTCTTCAATGGTATTTAAGGTGCATAGATTGTAAATTCGCACATCATTGGTTTGACCAAGCCGGTGCACCCTGCCGATGCGCTGTTCGACGCGCATTGGATTCCAAGGAAGATCGAAATTGATCATGTGATGACAGAATTGGAGATTGATGCCCTCGCCTCCGGCTTCCGTGGCAATAAGCACCTGCGCTCTGCCGCGGAACAAATCCATCATCCAGTCTTTCTTCCCGCGGTTCATGCCTCCGCGATACGGTACTGCGACTAAATTATTGGCGCGGAAATATTGGAGCAGATATTCCTGAGTCGCCCGATATTCCGTAAAAATTATTACCTTGTCATTCATCTCGCGAATCAGCTCAAGGGTTTTCTCTGCTTTGGTATTCGTTTGAATGCCTCGAATGACCTCGACCAGGTCCCAAATTTTCGCACGGAGCGGAGAGTCCTCCGAGGTTTTCTTGAACATGTTCACAAGTGTCAGAAACACCGCATCACGGCTGCTGCAAACTTCTCTTTGAAGAGTGACAAGTGAAAGCATGCTGGTGAAATCGCCTTCGCTCTCGTCGAACCGCTCTTTTACAAACTTCGTAACCGCATCATAGAGAGCCTGCTCTTCAGCCGAAAGAGAGAGCGGTATATTCTTGACAATCCGCTTGGTAAACTGGATGCCGCCGTCACCCCGGCGATTTCTGATCATTACGGTGGAGAGCTTCTCGTGAAGCTGGCCCTCGTTCTTCGGAACGCGCTTATCGACTACGAAATTCGAAGAGAATTCGCTTTGGCCGCCGAGCTGTCCGGGCTTAAGCAGGGTGATGAGATTAAAGAGCTCATCCATGTCATTCTGTACAGGCGTTGCGGTTAAGAGCAAACAGTATTTCTTGCGCAGCAGATTCACGAATTGATAATTCGTCGTTTTTTTGTTTTTTAGTTTATGCGCTTCATCGATGATGAGCATATCGTAATCTTGATTCAATAGAATTTCCCGGTGCGGATCGCGCTTGGCTGTATCCATGGAAGCTACGACAACCTCATGCTGCCACGTATGCTCCTTGCGCTGAGCGATAGCGGAGATGCCGAATTTCTGATTCAATTCACGCACCCACTGCAGAACCAGGGAAGCGGGCACGAGAATGAGAACGCGGCGCACGAGCCCGCGGACCAGATATTCTTTGAGCACGAGCCCGGCTTCAATGGTTTTGCCAAGCCCGACTTCGTCCGCTAGAATCGCGCGGCCGCTCATTTCATGCAACACCTTGCGGGCGGTGCTGATTTGATGCGGCATAGGTTCAAAGGAAGGTAAGCTGCGTAAGCATTGAAGATCATCGAAACTGGTAACGAGCTTCGTTTGCTCGGCTTCTATCGCGAGCTGATACATGGTCCAGTCATCCCAAGGACCGTTTCGATTGACACGTTCCTCTAAATTTTGAAACCATGTACGGTCAAAATGAAGCATTGCATTAGGATGAAGCATGCGCCCTGTGGGAGCTCTGCCGGTTGGATTTTCTCCTTGAGATGGATCGATCGTCGGTTGCAAAATTGGAGGAACTCCTTTCCAAGGGAGAGAATGGTTTGAATGTTCCTAGTATGACCTTGGAAGACCTAATTCATAAGACATGCAGCGCGGAAAAATGAAAGTAGAATGTTTACAGTGAAAATTGTGGTAGAAACTGCGCTTGATGAAGAGAATAGAAGCCCGGAGGTGCTCCAGCAGCAAAGATTGTCCAATTTGAACTTTAAATCGGATTCATATCAATATATAGTGTGGTATAATCTTAGGTACATACCATATATTGTGCATATGCATGTATTGGACATCGCATAACCCGTACTCTTTGAAGCGAAATGGAGGAGAAACAGGGATGGAAACAGAACGTGCAGGACGACTGGAAGGTTTAAGTGAAAAGATTTTTCTGGACCGTTACGCCTGGAAGAATGCAAATTCGAACGAGACATCCGTTGGTGATGTGGTGCTTGTTCTTACGAAGGATGATCCGAAATTTCCCTCTAAGGAAGTCGGCGAAGTGCTGGCTCGTGAAGGAAACAAAGTTCGAATCAAGCTTCGCAGCGGCGATACGATTGATTCATCCATAGAGAAGCTGACGCTGACGATAGAGAAGACACCGGAGGAAATGTGGGATCGGCTGGCCAAGGCGGTTTCGTCCGTTGAAGACGGTGCTGATAAGCGCAAGCTCTGGCAGGAGCGGTTCCGATACATTCTGGAGGATTGGAAGCTTGTTCCTGGCGGCCGAATTGCGGCAGGAGCGGGTGCAAGTGAAGAGCTTACGTTATTTAACTGTTATGTAATCCCATCCCCTGAGGACAGCCGCGGCGGGATTATGAATACGCTGACAGAAATGACCGAGATCATGGCAAGGGGCGGCGGAGTCGGGATTAACTTATCTTCTCTGCGTCCCCGGCGGGCAATCGTTGCAGGTGTTAACGGCTCATCGAGCGGGGCAGTCTCTTGGGGCGGCTTATTCAGCTATACGACAGGATTAATTGAACAAGGCGGTTCGAGGCGCGGCGCATTAATGCTGATGATGAATGATTGGCATCCGGATGTCCTGGATTTCATCACGGTGAAGCAAACGATGGGGCAGGTAACGAATGCGAACCTGTCGGTTTGTGTCAGCAATGATTTCATGCGAGCGGTGAAGGAGGACTTGGACTGGGATCTCGTATTCCCGGATACGAAGGATCCTTCCTATGATGAACAATGGGACGGAGATCTCGAGAAATGGCGTCGTGCGGGCAAAAAGGTGATGCTGTACAAAACCGTTCCAGCGCGTGAAGTCTGGCATTCGATTATGGAGTCAGCCTGGAAATCTGCTGAGCCTGGCGTCGTATTCATGGAATATTACAATGAAATGTCCAACAGCTGGTATTTCAACCCGATCATCTCGACGAATCCCTGCGGCGAACAAGGGCTACCTGCATGGGGAGTCTGCAACCTGTCTGCGGTGAATTTATCGAAATTCTATGACGCGGCGAAACAGGATGTTGATTGGGATCAACTTGGTAAAGTGACAAGGTGGTCGGTTCGTTTCCTTGATAATGTCATTGATGCGACGCCGTATCATTTTGAAGAAAATGAACGTAATCAGAAGAAGGAGCGCCGTATCGGACTTGGCACGATGGGGCTCGCAGAGCTGATGATCAAGCTTGAAATCCGCTATGGCAGCCCGGAATCGCTTATGTTTCTGGATAAACTCTACGGTTTCATGGCTAGAGAAGCCTATTTGGCATCCACAGAGATTGCTGCAGAGAAGGGCTCATTTCCGGCATTCGAGGCGGATAAATATGTGCAGAGCGGCTTCATGAAGAATTTAATCAGCGCCTATCCGGAGATTGGTGATGCAGTTACGAAGCGCGGGATGCGCAATGTGACGGTGATTACCCAGGCGCCGACGGGAAGCACAGGCACGATGGTGGGTACATCGACGGGAATTGAGCCGTATTTTGCTTTCGAATATTACCGGCAGAGCAGGCTTGGTTTCGATAAACAGTATGTACCGGTTGCTCAAGAATGGAAGGATGCGAATCCGGGCGAGGAGCTGCCGGAATATTATGTGACCTCTATGAGCCTATCGGCTGAGGATCATATCCGGGTGCAGGCAGCGATCCAGCGGTGGGTGGACAGCTCGATCTCGAAGACAGCCAACTGTCCGAATGATTTTACAGTTGAGGATACGAAGAAGCTGTATGAGCTTGCTTTTGAGCTCGGCTGTAAAGGCGTTACGATCTATCGGGACGGCAGCCGGGACGTGCAGGTGCTGAGCACGAAGAAGGATGAAGCGGACCAGAGTGCTCTTGAGAAGGCTGTAACTGATACCATAGAAGAAACCACACAGGCAGACTCTGCAGAAACGGCTTCTGGGCAGCAGCAGCTTATTAACGGAGAGACGGATACCGTCACTGCTGCAGGGAATCTGAATGCTGCATTGCCTCAGTCGCTGGAACCGCAGGTGTTCGATAAGGAATATAAGAGACGGCCGCAGGTGCTAAGCGGTGCGACGTATAAGATGAATACACCCTTTGGTATGGCTTATATCACCATCAATGATATCAACGAATCTCCAGGCGAGATCTTCCTCAATGTCGGCAAGGCCGGCTCCGATGTGTCTGCGATGGCAGAGGCGCTGGGCCGCGTGTGCTCGCTGTTTCTGCGTTACGGAGATCACGGGAATAAGGTCATGCTGCTGATCAAGCATCTCAAAGGAATCGGCGGAACAGGTGCCATAGGCTTCGGTGTGAACAGGGTGGAGTCAATTGCAGATGCGGTAGCGAAGGCGTTAGAAATGCATATTGAGAATAAAGAGCCGGAGGTTGTGTATGAGCAGGCGGCATCGGTTAAAGCGGTTGTTCCGCAGAGGTCAACAGCTGCGGAGCTGCCCGTTGTCCCACAGGCGGCTGCTTATGGCAGCAAGCCTTACAGCACAGCCGGCTCCAGCTCAACGGATTTATGTCCGTCCTGCGGTTCGGCTTCACTGATAAATATTGAAGGCTGCAAAACCTGCAGTGTTTGCGGTTTTAGTAAATGTTCATAATGTAATAACCATCAGCAAAGGCAGCCTTCCAATTGTGATATTCCATAAGGAAATATAGATTAGGCCGATATGTCGAATAATCCTCACAAACTTGAGAAATAAACTTCAGAATATTGGAAGCTGCCATGGCAATTGCTTGAAAACGAAAGCGTGGTATGTCAAAGCGCCTTTTGACTTTGAGCTTCGCGAAGGCGAGCTGGAGGAGATTGGCGACGACGAGGTATTGATTCGCGTGAAAGCATGCGGCATTTGCGGCACGGACATGACGTCGGCTTTCAAGGCGGCGCGGACGGGCGGCGTGATTGGCTTTATCGGTATTGAATTCGGTGCCGGCGCGAATATCACGTTCGACGCGAACGAGTTTCATTTCAAGAAACTGCAGCTGCGGGCTTCGCATGCCACCCCCGCGCTATTCTTCCCGAAATGCATCGAGCTGCTGAGGTCAGGCGTGGTAGATGGCGATGCGCTGGTCACGCATACGTTCGGGCTCGAACGGTTCGCGGATTCGATGAAGGAGCTGCGCGATGATCGCGGCTCTGCGATCAAGATGGTCATGGTCAACGATTAAACGAATCGTGAATCAGGAGTTAATCAGCGTCAAACAGCCCGTCCGCAATGCGGACGGGCTGTTTGACGGCTTCCGTTAGATATGGATCGGTGTTACTAATTGATATGCATAGGTAAGAGCCGGTTGAACGCTTCAACCGGCTCTTACCTTCTTTATACAGAATACAGAAGGGCTGCACCAGAGTAGATAAATCTATAAATCTACTACAAAGAGCAGCCCTTTTATTGCGGGATAAAAGATTTATGCATAGCCTTGGGAGCCCTGCGGCTCCTTTTTTACATTTGGTCGTATCTGCGTTCAATGATAAAGCGGGATACATTGGTGCGAAAAATGCTTTCGCTGTATTCGATAGGCGTATTATCTTGCAGGTAAGAAACGGTTTGGATGTGAATGGAGGGGGACCCTGGATCAATATTGAGCAGCTGTGCAACTTCATCGTCCGCGATAACCGGCTCCAGCGTATCGAGAGAACGGTCGATTCGGTGGCCGTATTTTTCCTGCAGCAGCTTAAATAGCGATCCGATTTGCTTCTCGTTCGAAAGGCCTGGAGCAAGGGACCAGGGCAGATAGGTGATCTCGTAAGCTACTGGCTGATCATCCGCCAAGCGCAGCCGCACAAGCTTCGTGACAGGCGACAGTTCCGGAATTTCAAGATGCTGTTGAAACGGTGGACCGGCGGGTACAACCGTTGCCTCCAAAATTCTGGTTTCCGAGCGACGGCCCAGCTCCTGCATATGATCGGAGAAGCTGACGATTGGAGCAATCATATGATGAACGATGCCCGATTTGGATGTCGAAATAAACGTCCCCTTACCCTGTATCTTATTGATGCGGCCTTCTAGTTCCAGCTGCTGGAGCGCCTGACGGATCGTAGTTCGGCTAACATTATATATTTTGCACAATTCATCTTCCGTCGGCAGCTGTTCCTGATAAAGGCCCTCTTTAATGGCCTCCCGCAGTTTCTGTTTCACGATTACATATAACGCAATGTTTTTATTTGTTGACATAGTCGATGCTCCTCAGCTTTCCTTTAGGCAATAAATTTTATAATTATTTTACCATGGGATACTCCTCAATAGACGCAAAGTAATCGTAAAAGTTATGTCGTTAAGTACAAATTTGTTTGAAAACGTAATCATAATAACATATATTCCTGAATCTCGATAGATTACAATTTAGGGTTCCCCTTTTTGAGAGAGATATTCTCAATAAACACCATTCAATAGAGATTTTCTGCACGATCTTCCCTCTTTCAAGCTATATTGCAATCAAAGACGAATATTTTATATTGACTATTTGTTATTATGAATTTATAATTTGTTTGTGGATGTAATAACAAATTATCAGAAGTATTAAAGGAAAAATGCTTCCATGGCCTACCGATTATGTAATCCGTACGACGATTTACCAATTTACTAGATGGAGGTTTCAAAATTGTGAAAAAAGATCAGTTGAAAGTGGCGGTTATGGGTGGCGGGTCTTCTTACACACCGGAATTGATCGAAGGCTTCATCAATAATCACAGCGTTCTCCCTGTCCGGGATTTGTATTTGGTAGATATCGAGGCGGGACGAAGTAAGCTGGAGACGGTGGGGAGCCTTGCCAGAAGGATGATCGAAAAAGCCGGTCTGCCGATTAATCTTCATACCACGTTTGATCGCCGGGAGGCGATTGAGGGTGCGGACTTCGTCACTTCCCAAATGCGCATCGGTATGCTGGACGCCCGTTCCCGGGATGAGAAAATTCCTTTGAAGTACGGATTGATCGGTCAAGAAACGACGGGAGCAGGCGGATTCGCCAAAGCCCTTCGCACGATTCCAGTCATTCTGGACATCGCCAAAGATATGGAAGAACTGGCTCCGGACGCTTATATGATTAACTTTACGAATCCGGCGGGCATTGTCACGGAAGCCGTACTGAAGTATTCCAAAATCCGTACGATGGGTCTGTGCAATCTCCCGATCGGCACCAGAATGCAAATCGCCAAGCTATGCGACGTGGATGTGTCCAAAGTCAGTATTGAAATGGTAGGCATCAATCATTTGAACTGGAGTACCCGCATCGTGGTGGACGGTGTCGACATTACAGCCGATGTATTGAATAAAGCGGCCGGCGCGAGCGGATTGACGATGAAGAATATACCTGATTTCGGGTGGGATGCGGAGTTTCTGCAATCTGTAGGAGCCCTGCCATGCAGCTATCATCGTTATTATTATATGAAAGACCGATTGTTTGAAGATATGAACAAGAAGTTTCTGGAGAAAGGAACGACTCGCTCGGACGAAGTGAAACGAGTTGAAGCCGAGCTGTTCGAATTGTATAAAGATCCAAAACTCTCAATCAAGCCTCCTCAACTGGAACAGCGCGGAGGTGCCTACTATTCCGAAGCGGCCGTCAACCTGATAAAGTCCATCTTCAACGATACGAAGGATATTCAAACGGTGAATGTTCGCAACAATGGCATCCTGCCTTTTTTGCCAAAGGACGTATCCGTGGAGATCAATTGCGTCATCGATTCCCAGGGAGCGCATCCGATTCAAATCGACACGCCGGTCTCACCGCAGATCAGAGGACTGCTTCAGATTGTGAAAGCCTACGAGGAACTTACCGTGAAAGCGGCAGCAGAAGGAGACTATTTGGCCGGTTTGCAGGCATTGACCATCCATCCGCTGGTCGGCAGCGCGAAGCTGGCTAAACAATTGCTGGACGAGATCATCGAAGCAAACAGGGAATACCTTCCCCAATTTAAATAAAGAATCTTGAAGTAACAAATTTACAATCGAACGTAATCATCACTATGATTTTTATATTTACATAAAAGGTAGTAACACATATAATGAAAAAAAGGTTTTCAGCCATTCTGTACGTACATGCGATCGATCAACCAGGAGGTGAGGAGCTTCTCGCAATGAATGCGGAAGCAGGCATGCGGAATTATAGACGCCGCCTGTGAACACGATCAAAGAAAGTGTTGCGTGATATCTATTGTTTTGAGGCAGCTCCCTTCAGTACGCTGGTAGAATTATATATTTCGGAGGTTACTAACGATTGAAAGGAAAGGAGACCCAATATGACGGGCAAGCGTCTATGGCAAAAAGCGGACTTCCGTGAAACGAAATACTTCTACCTCTTCATTTCTCCATGGATCATCGGACTCATCCTGTTTACGGGAGGACCGATCCTATTATCCGGCTACTATAGTTTTACGCGCTACGATATCGCCCACGATCCCGTCTTCATCGGTTTCCAAAACTACGCCAACCTGTTTCACAACGAACTATTCTGGAAATCCTCGGGTGTCACCTTGTATTACACCTTGGTGGGCGTTCCGGTCGGATTGGCGGTTTCTCTGCTGCTGGCCATGCTGTTGAACGTCCGTATACCGGGACAGCGCATATTCAGCACCATTATTTATCTCCCCTCCGTCGTCTCCGGCGTCGTGCTTTCCTTGTTATGGGTCTGGCTGCTGGATCCTGATTTCGGAGTGGTTAACGTACTGTACTACAAGATAACCGGCTCGGTCGGCCCCCAATGGCTGGCGGACGAGAATTGGGTCATCCCTTCCTTGATCATGATGTCGTTATGGACACTGGGCAACAATGTGGTGATCTATCTGGCCGGCCTCAAGAGCGTCCCTGCTAATTTATACGAAGCGTCCCAGATTGACGGGGCGTCCCGCTTCAAACAAATGGTACATATTACGATTCCGATGATTTCTCCTGTTACGTTGTTCCTTCTGATTACCGGTATCATTGGCTCTTTCCAGGTGTTCGTCCAGGCGGATGTCATGACCAAGGGCGGCCCGAACTATGCCTCGTACTTCTATGTGTACTATTTATACCAACAAACATTCAGATCGTTTAACCTCGGTTACGCTTCGGCGATGGCGTGGGTGCTGTTCATCGTCGTGGGGATTCTGACCTGGCTGATGATGAAGATGTCCAAGCGTTGGGTTCATTATGAAGGAGGGGAATAAATTGTCTTTGTCAACCCAGCTGAAACAACAAACCGCCCCTCGAAGCAGTTCCATATCTTCAGGAGAGCTGGCCGTCAAAATTTTTGCTTTCAGTATTCTGATTATTCTGTCAGCTTTGATGATAATACCGCTCTATATTATGTTAAGCACCGCACTCAAAACGCAGCAGGATGTCTTTTTGTTTCCTCCCAAGTGGATACCAAGTCCGATGGTTTGGCACAATTTCATTGAAGCGTTCAATGCCAGGCCGTTCGGTCAATATTTTTACAATACCGGTATGTACGCAATTGTCGGAACATTCGGAGAAGTCTTCTCTTCCGCTATTGTGGCCTACGGATTCTCACGATACCGCGGACACGGCCGCAATGTCATGTTCCTTATTCTTTTAGCCACCATGATGATCCCATACCCCGTAACTATGATTCCACAATTCGTACTGTTTAAAAATCTGGGCTGGATCGACAGCTACCTGCCGTTAAATGTTCCATCCTTTCTCGGCTCGGCCTACATTATCTTCCTGCTTAGACAATTCTTCAATTCGGTTCCCGTAGATTTGTTCGAAGCGGCAAGACTTGACGGCTGCAGCGAGCTGCGCACCTTCTGGAATATCGCGCTGCCATTATGCAGTCCCGCTTTGGCAAGCGCCGCAATCTTCGGCTTTATGTGGCGGTGGAATGATTACCTGGGTCCGCTGATCTATCTCAACACCGACTCCAAATACACGGTTTCAATCGCATTGTCTTCTTTTACGAGCATGTACAACATCGTGCCTTGGCATTTGCTGATGGCTGCCGCGCTGATGGCCGTTTTGCCTCCAATCATCATCTTCTTTCTGGCACAGAAATACTTCGTGAAAGGGATTGTGGTCTCCGGATTGAAATAGGAGGGCCGCCCTGAAGGGAGCTGATGCCGGTCGAGATTAGCGGTCATCACAGCTGTTCACTATCAAACTATTATGGGAGGGTTACACATGGTGAGAAAGTGGTTAGGCGTATCCATCGTTTCCTGCATGCTGGCCGTATTGGCTCTTAGCGGCTGCAGCTCAAGTACAGACAATAATGCGGGCAACGGCCCTGAAGCCGGAACAAATGAATCGACAAGCAACAACGGCGGCAATACGGCCAGCAGCGGCGAGAAGGTCACAATCACCCTGCTTAATGCACAGGATAACGGGATTCGTGACAAGTTTCTGCCGGACGTTATTAAGAAAAAGTTCGAAGAGGCCAATCCGAATATCAATCTCGAAATTATAAGCGTACCTTACGAGCAGTTTGACTCCAAGATGAACACCATGCTGGCAGGCGGGACGCCTCCGGATGTATGGAGCCACTGGGGACAAAGCGGTTTCGTCGATTATAACGTCCGCGACATGGTACTGGATCTTACCCCTTATATGTCGCAGTTCAATAATCCCAATATTTCGCAAGCCACGCTCGATATCTATAAAGTCGGCGGCAAACAATTGGGTATTCCGCTTAATATCTATTCAAGCATGATTTTCTACAATAAAGCGATATTCGAGAAAGCCGGCGTTACGGTGGAGAACTACAAACCGGGAGATCCTGCATGGACTTGGGAGAAATTCGCTGAATTGGCCAAGTCCGTAAGTAAAGATTACGGAAAACCAAGCGCCATATACGGCTTCACGTATGGTATGGGCGAGCATTTATTGACTTACAGCTGGGACTGGGGCCTCGATATTTTTGATAAAGGCTATGCGACCGGATTTGTGGACACAGCCGACTTGACCGATCCCAAAATAGTTGACTCGACGAAGTTTTTCCAGGATCTTATTTTTAAAGACAAAATCATGCCGACAGGAGCAGTTTTGGACTCCATCAGCAAAATCGGGGATCCGATCCTCACAGGCAAAGTAGCCATGTCTTTGGTCGGCAGCTGGGCTATGGGCGGCTTTAAAGAGACAAAAACTAAATTCGGAGTGCTTCCGCTTCCGACCGGACCGGCTGGAACATCGACGCCGTTCATCTATGCGGATCCGCTCATGGTTTCTTCCAAATCGAAGAATCCGGATGCCGCATGGAAACTGGTTCAATTCATGACAAGTCCCGAGATGCAGCTGGAAATGACCAAGCAAACCGGCTACCCGCCGGCGGACAGCGTCGCTTATCAAGAATGGTTTAAGCAGTACAGCGATTTGACGGATGTCCAGTACCTGCAGGAAGTCAATACGGCTGCGATCGAGAAGGGCAAAGAATCGCCGAACCATCTCATAGCCGGATACGGAGATATTACCTCTTTCATGCTGAACGAACAGCAGGCGATTTTTAACAAGGAAGAGGATCCGGCTGCAGTGCTGGAAAAGATGAATCCTAAATTTCAAAAGCTGTTGGATGAAATTAAACAGAAGGCCGGCAAGTAAGCTGCTCTAAAGATAAGATTAATCATCACAATACGGAAGCCGTGAGGACTGGATTGTCAGTCCTCCCGGTCACGAATATAGCATGGATAAGGAGAGTGGTTCGTTTGTTGAAGCTTTCCGTTGGAGCGTTTTCTTTCTTTAACACGATGCAGGCGGGGAAAATGGATATTTTCGGCTACCTCGAATCGGTCAAATTCCGGTATCGGCTGGATACCGTCGACTTGTGGAATGGATTTTTTGGGACGGAGGACGAAAGCGGACTGGTCCTATTGCCGGGTGAGGAGAAAATCCGCAAAATCCGGGAGGCGATCGACGAGAAAGGGTTAACCGTAGCGAACATCGCGCTCGACGGTGTGCATCTTATCGATCAGGGCGCCGATCTGCGTGAGCGGCTGTATCAAAATGCGCTGCTTCATTTGCGCGCCTCCGAAATCCTGGGGGCCAAAACCGTCAGGATCGATATCTGCAGCAGCCGGACGGATGAAATCACCGAGCAGGATTTTGACTATATCGTGAATCGGTATCGTGAATATTGTGACCGTGCAGCGGAACACGGGTACACAGTCGGCCCGGAGAATCACATGGGCGCGGCATTGAATCCGCATCTTCTCAAACGGATTGCTGAAGCAGTGGATCGCCCCAACTTCGGCATTTTGCTGCATTTGAAACGTTGGAAACCCGAGTTTGCCGACGGGGATGCCATCGTGGCTCCGTGGGTGGTGCATACGCATATCGATGCGAAAACCGTGGCTTCAAGTGACGTCGTCGGTTCAATCCGGGCCTTGGAGCAAGCGGGCTACAACGGGTTTTGGGCTGTCGAATACAATGCAAAGGAAAACCAGTATGCAGAAATGGAATGGATGCTGGCTGCTGTGAAAAGGTTATTCTATCATAAGGCTCAAGCCTGAGAGGAAGTGACTATGGAATCGATCAGAATTGGAATTATCGGCGTCGGTTTGATAGGAAAACATCATATTCAGCAATACTCGTCCATTGAGGGCGTCGAAATTGCTGCCGTGTGCGATGTCAATGAGCAGGAAGCCCGCAGAGTAGCTGAACAGTACAAAATTCCCAGCGTATATTCCGACTACAGGGAGATGCTCAAACGAGGCGATCTGATCGCAGTGGATGTATGTCTTCATAACAACCTCCACGCGGAAGCAACGATCGCTGCTATGCAGGCGGGGAAGCATGTGTATTGCGAGAAGCCTATCGCCGGTACTTACCGGGATGGCCTGGCGATGGTGGATATGGCGAGGGAAAGCGGGAAAATGCTGCATATCCAGTTGGGAACCCTGTACCGGAACGAAACCAAGGCGGCCAAAACGCTGATTGACGCGGGCAGGCTTGGAAAGCTCTATCATGCCAGATCTACCGGTTTCCGGCGGCGCGGGCGGCCTTTTGTTGACGGTTACGGCTCCAAGTTTTTTACCCGCAAGGAATTTGCAAGCGGCGGCGCTATCCTGGATATGGGTGTGTACCACATCGCGCAGATGCTGTATTTGCTTGGCATGCCGGAGGTGAAACGAATTTCCGGAAGGCTGTATCAGGAGATGGACATGGACAGTAAACGCAGAGAAGAAAGCGCCTTTGATGTAGAGGAATCGGGCATGGGATTCGTCCGTTTTGAAGGCGGGATTTCCATGGATATCATCGAAACATGGTCTCTTCATCTGGACGGGATCGAAGGCGGCAGTATCGTCGGATCGCAGGGTGGTATCCGGCTGCCGGCTTATTCGGATATTCAACCAAAGTCAGCACTTAGTTATCACACGACGATCTGTGATATGGATTTCGACAGTACACTGGATCTCAATGATATGAGCGAGCGCCGGCATAGATTGAATCCCGATGAAGACGCATACGATTCCTCCTCCAAACATTGGGCAGCGGCGCTGCAGGGGAGGGTCGAACTGCTGCCTACTGCCGAAATCGCTCTGAAAACCATGCTTATTAGCGAGGGCATTTATTTGTCCGACCGTCTTGACCGGGAAGTGACCGCAGAAGAAGTGGCGGAACAATCTCATCTGACTGCAGGGAAGGAGAACTAAGTTATGAAATTTGAATCGTTGTTTAATCCTTATCCATCACAACGTATGACGACATACGGGAGTAGAGGCATGGTTGCGACTTCCCAGCCTCTCGCTGCTCAAGCGGGATTGGACATTCTCAAGAAGGGCGGGAATGCCATCGATGCGGCGATCGCAACAGCTGCTTGTTTGACGGTAGTCGAGCCGAATTCAAACAGTATCGGGGGCGACACGTTTGCAATTGTATGGGCGGAAGGGAAGCTGCACGGGTTAAATTCGAGCGGGCCGTCACCTGCATCGATATCTGTGGAAAAGGTAAAGGCGGAAGGCCTGGAGCGGATCCCCACTTATGGAATGGTTCCGGTGACGGTTCCCGGCACTCCCGGCTCCTGGGCCGCATTATCCGAACGATTCGGCCGTCTTCCTCTGACGGAAGTACTGCAGCCGGCCATTGACTATGCGGAGCATGGTTTCCCGGTATCTCCGACAATTGCGAAATATTGGGAGGACGGCTTCAGGAACATCAGCGGTCTTCAGGATGAGATATATCAGCCGTGGCTCGATACTTTCGCTCCGAAGGGCAGAGCACCTGCCGCCGGGGAAATATGGCGTTCCCATGATCATGCCAGAACGCTTCAGTCCATCGCAGAGACGAAGGCGGAATCGTTTTACAGGGGAGAATTGGCTGACAAGATCGATCAGCACTTCCGCAAACATGGGGGATTCCTCCGGCAAGCGGATTTGGCGGCATTTTATTCCGAGTGGGTAGAACCCATTCATGTCGCTTATAAAGGGTATGAAGTATGGGAAATCCCGCCGAACGGACAAGGTTTGGTGGCACTGCTGGCGTTGAACATCCTGAAAGGCTTTGACTTCGCGGCCAAGGATCTGGTCGATACCTATCACAAGCAGATTGAAGCGGTAAAACTGGCATTCGTCGACGGGCTCAAGTACATTACTGACCCGCGAAAAATGAACGTCTCTGTTGAGGAGCTTCTTTCAGATTCCTATGCCGATAATAGAAGAGCTTTAATCGGAGATCAGGCAATCATGCCTCAGCCGGGCGAACCCCCGAAAGGCGGTACGGTGTACCTTGCAGCGGCCGATGGGGAAGGGAATATGGTCTCCTTCATTCAGAGCCATGCGGGCGATTTCGGAGCGGGAGTGGTCATCCCCGGGACTGGGATTTGCATGCAGAACCGGGGCACGGGTTTCTCCTTGAATCCCGAGCACCTGAATGTTTTGGAACCGGGCAAGAAAACATTTCATACGATTATTCCTGGTTTTCTCACAAAAAACGGTGTTCCTGTCGGACCTTTCGGCGTTATGTGCGGATCCATTCAACCGCAGGCGCATGTGCAAATTCTGTTAAATACGATAGACTTCGGCTTGAATCCACAGGCCAGCCTGGACGCCCCGAGATGGAGATGGCTCAAGGATAAGATTATTGAAGTGGAGCCTCAATTTCCGGATTATTTGGCGCAGGCGTTGGCCAGAAAAGGGCATATCGTACAACGGGCCGTGGATTCCGGCATGTTCGGCCGCGGTCAAATCATTTGGAGGGATCCGGATAGCGGAGTGCTGGCAGGTGGAACGGAACCGCGAGCAGACGGTGAAGTTGCAGCCTGGTAGCCGCATGTCATGCGGACACAACCGACCTAGGAGATTTCACCTGTGAGCATTTTAGCGGCCTATTACTTTTTCTTATATCTTTCCATGTCCGTCTTTGTGCCTTATACAAGTCTTTACTTCAGCGAAAAAGGGTTCAGCACTGCAGCGGTTGGGATGATTCTTTCCTTATGGGCATTTGTCAGCATCATCGCTCAACCCGTCATGGGACTAATAAATGACCGTATAGGCAATCCAAGAAAAATAATCATGATTTCTGTCATCACGGCGCCGGTTATCGGCCTCGGCTTTCATTACACGAATGAATTCAGCGCTGTCATCGCATTATCAGTGCTTTTTACATGGTCTCATTCTTCCGCCGGACCGCTCAGCGATTCCATCGCAGTAGAAATCGGCAACCGTGCCGGATTTAATTTTGGCAGCATACGTATGTGGGGGGCTCTCAGTTACTCGCTTGGGACAATCAGCACAGGATTCTTGTATGAAAAATACGGATACGCTAATATTTTTGAATATTATCTTGCGGTGAGTGTTCTGGTCTTCGCCTTGTTGTTCGGATTTCCGAAATCCAAGACCTTCTCTCATAAAATTACTTTTCTCGAGCAGGCGATTGAAGTGATCGGGAACAAGCCTTTTATGGCATATCTCGCCATCTGTCTGCTCCTGGTCATGTCCATGGTCAGCAGCTCCACCTTTCTGCCCATTTATTTTCAGGAAATGGATTTTGACAAGCGGTTTCTGGGCAGCGCGTTTGCGGTGGCGGCCTTGATTGAAGTCCCCATGTTTTGGGTGGCCTCCAAACTAAGCCAGGCGATTGGGAGATTCCGTCTGCTCTCGCTCTCCGCGGTTATCTACGCGCTTAAATGTCTGATTCTGTTTTTTTTCCACAATGTATACCTCACGCTTGGTGTTCAATTGCTGGATGGAATCTCCTTCGCGTTTGCTGCGGGTACCTTTGTTGAGGTTGTGGAAACATATTCCAGAAAAAATACGAAAGCGACGTTTCAAACCATCTTTGTGGCTGTCAGCTCGGGAATGGGCGGCGTAATAGGAATTGCAGCAGGCGGCATTATCGTGGAATATTGGGGTACACCTTTTCTGTACCTTGTTTTGTTCATCCTTTGTTTGGCGGCATCCGCTTTATTTTTCGGATTGCAGCATGCCAATGTTACTAAAATTCAAATGACTGATCGTTCCAATATTTATAGGTGATAAGGGAGACGGAAAATGGCTTATATTATGGGCGTAGACGGAGGAAACAGCAAGACATTTACAGTGATAACGGATACAGAGGGGCGGCTGCTTGCCCGCGGATTGGCGGGGTGCGGCAATCATCAGGTACCGGGAATTGAAGCTGCGCTTGCGAATATCATGAAATCCGCCGATATGGCGCTTGAGCAGGCCGGGCTGGGTTATGAGGATATTGATTTTGTGCAGTACGGTTTGGCGGGTGCCGACCGGCAAAAGGATTTTGATATTCTTCGTCCCGCTCTGGCCAATTTGCCATTCTCAAAATGGGACGTGGTTTGCGATACGTATGAGGGGTTACGCGCGGGCACTAAGGACAACATTGGTATCGTTTTGGTTTGTGGAAGCGGCACGAATGCAGCAGGAAGGAACCGGGAGGGACGCATGGTGCAGACCGGTGGTTTCGGTTACTTGTTCGGCGACCGGACTGGAGGCGGGGCTTTGGCAAGGGAAACATTCAGTCACGCGGTCCGGTCTTGGGAAATGCGGGAAGCACCATCGATTCTGCCTGTTAAAATAGCGAAGTATTTTGGTTTTGCCGATATGGGGCAAGTATACGATTACTTCCTCGATAACGACATCATGGAAGTCTCCCATGACATGACGCTGATTTTGCACGAAGCAGGGGACGAGGGTGACGAACTGGCCATCCAGCTGCTGCGACGTGCGGGAGACGAACTGGGTCGCAGCGCAAATTCGGTGATAAGCCGACTGGGCGGCTTTCCTGGAGAAACAATTCCGATCGTTACGGTGGGCAGTGTCGTGCAAGAAGGAAGGAATCCGCACCTGCTGGCTGCTTTGCAGGACAAGATTGCAGAACAGAATGAGCATTTTAAATTCATTATTCCGAAAATGGCGCCTGCATTCGGTTCCGTTTTATTGGCAATGGATCAGCTGGGACTGCCGGTTACGGACTCGATTATAAGACAATTTGAAGTGTACGGCGGTTATCAATCGATATAGCAATCGAAACATTCGTTCAGGGCTGCCGTGTCACTTGGCAGCCCTGCTGCATGAATTTAATAAAGTTAGAACGAATCCTCAAGCAGGCAGCGAACTTCACCCCGTGGCCTAAATGAACAATTGCCCTTGCTGGCGGTCTTGGACCGGCGGCTTGGGCAATTTTTGCGGAATTTCAAAGAAATGCATGCTATTCATTCGTTTTTTAGATCATGCTATTCATTTTCGGTTATTTACTTGTCAATCATAGTGCAATATGATGTAAACCAATATCATGAAATAGACTTAAATTGTTCGCAAAAAACGTTATCATGCAGTAAAAACAAGAAAGAGGTAGAAACATGGAACTGAGAAAAAATGAAAACAAAGTCGCGTTGGTCACCGGGGCGAACAAGGGGATTGGTAAGGAGATCGCCCGCGGGCTGGCACGGCAGGGGATAACCGTACTGCTCGGCGCACGAGATTCGGAACGCGGAGCACAGGCTGTAACGGAGCTGTCCTGTGATGGCAAGTTGTTTTTTCAGCAGCTCGATGTTACTGATCTGGCTTCGGTCAGGGTGGCCGCCCAGCAGATCGAAGACCGGTTCGGTAAGCTCGATATCTTGGTGAACAACGCCGGGATTGCGGTAAAACTGAGAAAGACTAGCGAGGTAAATGCCGCTGAGTTCCGTGAGGTCTACGAGACGAACGTTTTCGGTGTTGTCACGGTGACCCATGAGCTGCTACCGCTGCTTCGCCGGGCACCTGCGGCTAGGATCGTGAATATCTCGAGCTATCGCGGTTCACTCGGATCCGAGCGCGCGTTCAACGGTCAACCGTTTATTTCATACTCCACGTCCAAGACGGCCCTTAATGCCATCACCGTGCATTACGCCAGGGAGCTGGCTGATACTCCGATCAAGGTCAATGCTGGCGCTCCCGGCCACTGCGCCACCGATTTCAATAACTTCAGCGGTCCCCGCACGCCGGAACAAGGTGCCGCTATTGCTATCCGCCTAGCCACTCTCGACGAGTATGGCCCCACCGGAGGATTATTCGACGATAATGGGCCAGTGCCCTGGTAGACTTAACCAGTCAGCAAAGGCAGTAAAAGGTCAATCGATGTAAGGGCATACTTATTGCCTTGACACTATAGGCATTTTTTTACCAGACATCGCTCGACAACACAGATAAGGATTTTTGAAATTCAAATTTATTGGTGATGCCTTCTTCAAAATGCTTAAAAAACAAATAATCCAGGCTGTTTAATTCTCTGTCGAGACTAGCGATAAAGATCTGGATGGGAGGAAAAGGGTTGTGTTCAATCTCCAATTGAACCAACTCTTTTTGTTTGACTTCATTTCTCATCGTTAAATTTCCGGCGAGACAAACCCCCATATTTCTTTTTACAAAATGCTTCATTAGCTGCAAATTGTTCGTTTCGTATTTGGCCTGATACGTCAAATTGAATTGGCTTAACGTTACATCGATAATTTTTCGATACTGCGTTTCACTTGTGAACGTTATTAGCGGTTCTTGTGAAATTTCATTCAAAGAAACGTATCCACTGTTTGCAAAGCGATGCTCGGGGGATACGAAAAGCTTGGTCTGCTCGCTGTGTACGGGGCGGTAGACAATCTCGCTGTCGTTACTTGCGTAACGGGTTATACATAGTTGGAAATTCTGGTTTTTCATCAAGCGTATAAGCTCTTTTGTGGGATAACAATAAACCTTTATGGAAATATGCGGATATTCTGCAGTAAATGAGTCCATAATTTCCGGAAGCGCATGGGCGAATGAATTATTGCATCCAATCGACAATGTCCCTGTAGCCCCCAGACCAATCCTTTCAATAGCCTCCTTGCCTTTTTGCAAAGCGCCAAGAATACTTTGGGCATGGGGCAGAAAAGCTTTTCCTTCTTCTGTGAGCTTTACTCTTCTTTTCCCGCGAATCAGCAAAGACTTCCCTAAGTCCTTTTCCAACTGGCTGATGCGGTGGGAAATCGTCGGCTGAGGCAAATACAACAGTTCTGCAGCTTTAGTGTAACTCCCTACTTGATAGACGGACAGAAAGGTGCTGATTTGTTCTAAATTCATTCCGCATCACTCCAGGTTTTTAATAATTGATGTCATGTAATATAACGCAATATATTCATTTTAACATGTAAAACTATGGATTTGTCATTGAAATTCTAGAATTCCAGACAAATGCATTCGCTTTCATTCGTTTTTTCAATAAAACCATTCATATTCGGTAATTTACTTGACATTTAAATTAGAATATGATGTTAACAAATATCAGGAAACGTCCTGATGATGTCACATATCATAACATTCAAGAGTATTACAAATTTGCTAAATGGAGAGGGGAATTTTAAATGAAGTACGATTTTGAAGATCACTGTTGGAAAGAAATGGTTAGTGAAGAACTGTTGGAAATTTATAAGACGTATCGGAGAGAAACTTATGTAGGAAAAAAACCTGCCCTGCTGGTGGTCGACCTGTATAACCTTGCTTACGAAGGAGGTGCCCGGCCGGTTATTGAGCTGCAAAAGGAGTATCCAAGCTCCTGCGGTATTCATGCTTGGGAAGCCATTGAGCCTACTAAACAATTAGTCGAGGCCGCAAGATCGCTTGGTTTTCCTATCATTTATTTGACGGGAGACCAAAAAACAAGGATGACGGGGGCATTTTCGTCAACAAACCGTAAATCGACTTCTGTGAAAAGCGATGACGCCTATGAAATATACCATGCATTCAAACCGGAACCGGAAAATTTGATCATTTATAAAACAAGGGCAAGCGGTTTTTACGGCACTCCGTTGTCTGCGTATTTAACGATGATGGGCGTTGACAGCTTGATCGTTTGCGGGGAATCCACGAGCGGCTGCGTACGCGCCAGCGTGGTCGATGCATACTCCCACGGCTTCCATTCCGTTGTTGTGGAGGAATGTTGCTTTGACCGCAGTCCATTATCCCACAAAATCAGTCTGTTTGATCTGCACCATAAATACGCCGATGTGATGCACATTGATGAGGTGTTGGAACATCTCGCGAACCGTGAACTGCTGAAAACGATATAACGAATCTCTTTGAATCGCATGATTTGATTGGTAAAAAACAGTCCGGGTGGTGAAAAAGATGCTCAGCTATTCCATAAAAAGAACTTTGCAGCTGATTGTGACGATGCTAGGCGTAGTTACGCTGGTGTTTTTCTCCATTCGTATGATTCCGGGCGACCCGTCAGCGGCTATGGCTGGGGACAACCTTTCCGGAGAGGCCTTAGAGGTATTTCGGCAAAAGCTGGGGCTTAATGCTCCGCTTTGGATTCAATATCTCGACTATCTTAAAAGCATTATAAGATTTGATCTGGGAAATACGCTCACGACTTCCCTCCCTATTACGGGGCTGATCTTGAAAGCTCTTCCAATCACGTTCACGATGGCCGTATTAACTCTTATTGTTTCCATCCTGATCGCCATACCGCTTGGAACGATCGCCGCTTTCCTCGCTAATAAAGGAAAGCGGACGCTGGATAATGCCCTCACCTCGGCTTCGATGGTGGGGGAATTAATGCCTTCTTTCATGTCCTCGCTGCTTCTGATGCTGTTACTGTCCCTTACTCTGCACTTGCTGCCGGCAAGCGGCGCGATTCAATTCGATGATCCCTTCATGCTGATTAGACGGTTGGCGCTGCCTGTTATTGTTCTTTCCCTTTCACAGATTTCCACTCTGGCGAGGATTACACGTACTTCGGTGCTTGAAGTGTTGAACGAGGATTACGTAAGGACGGCGCGATCGATGGGCCTGTCGGAAATTGTAGTGATATTCAGGCATGCATTAAAAAATTCCATGCTGCCGATTATCACTGTAATTAGTTTAAGCTTCGCAAACCTGCTAAACGGAGCGGTTATTGTGGAATACATTTTCTCCATACCGGGAACCGGAACTTTGCTTATCAGCGGTATTAACAGCCGGGATTATCCGCTTGTCCAAAATGGCATTTTATTCTACTCCTTTATTTTCATTTCAGCGAATTATATTACGGATTTGATTTACAAAAAAGTCGATCCGAGAGTACAGATATAGCCTAATTTGAACAAGAGGAGGGATTTGAAATGAATCAGAAAGCTGTAGGTACGCCGTTCAGCCCAGCGGGAAAACCGGCACATATATCTATTCCATATTTGCGGTTTTTTAATGTAAATAAAAGCGTATTGTATGCTGCGATCATCCTAATTCCTTTTGTGCTTGCAACTATGTTTGCTCAATTGCTCCCCTTGCAGCCGCCTTTGGAGTCTAACGTGCAGGCGAGCTTGCAAAAACCTTCGCTGGAACATCCGTTCGGGACAGATAAACTTGGTAGAGACGTGCTCAGCAGAACACTGGCGGGAAGTAAAGTTTCTCTAACTGTGGGCTTTTCGGTTGCGCTCATTTCACTGATTTTTGGAGTTGTTTTGGGAACAATCTCGGGTTTTTACGGAAAGTATGTGGACCGAATCATCATGGGGATCGTCGATATTTTCCTTGCTTTCCCATCGCTTTTGCTGGCTATCATGCTGGTGGCCATTCTCGGAGCTGGAATTGTTCCCGTGATCATCGCAATTACGGTGGCGGACGTACCCAGGCTCATTCGTCTGCAGCGTTCACTCGTACTCAGCTTAAAATCGCGAACCTATATTGAAGCCGCCAAGACTGTGAACGCCTCCCGGGGATGGCTTATGGCCAAACACATCGTTCCGAATACGATCGCACCGCTGCTCGTAGCCGCTAGTATTGCCGCTGCCAACGCGATATTGCTCGAAGCTAGTTTGAGCTTTATAGGACTAGGAATTAAGCTTCCGGAGCCGTCTCTCGGAAATATTATTAAGGAAGGACAGCAGTACCTTCAGCAAGCTTGGTGGATCTCAGCGATGCCGGGGCTCTCTATTTTTCTCATCGCAATTTCCCTTCATTTTTTATCCGACGGTATTCGCCAAACTTTGGATCCGAAAGCAAGGAAATAAACGGAGCTCACATGAATGACTTGAGGAGGACGCAACATGGAGATGGAAGGGATTCAAAAGAAAATGATATTGCAAGTTCGCGATTTGAATACTCACTTCTTTACGGATTCGGGGACTGTGAAGGCGGTTAACGGCGTTTCTTTTGAACTGCTGCGCGGAGAACGTTTAGCCATTGTCGGCGAAAGCGGTTCGGGGAAAAGCGCAATGGCTATGTCCCTGATTCAATTGCTGGCTTTTCCCGGCAAAGTGGTGTCAGGCAGCGTCAAACTGGAAGGCAAGGAGCTCATCGGACTGGGAGAACGGGATTTAAATAAGTTCCGTGGAAGCGCAATCGGTACCATTTTTCAAGATCCAATGGCGTCGTTAGATCCGGTCATGAAGATCGAAGATCAGATGGTAAAGCCGATCCGGATGCATCTGAAATTAAACGCTAAAGATGCGCGCAGCTTGGCCATTAAACTTTTGACACGCGTTGGCATTCCTGATGCGGATAAACGAATATCCTCTTATCCGTTTGAACTCAGCGGAGGTATGCGGCAGCGTGTCATGATTGCGATGGCTCTATCCTGCAACCCAAAGCTGATCATTGCCGACGAACCGACAACTGCTCTGGATGTAACTATTCAGGCACAAATTGTCCAGCTTTTAAAGGAATTGGCGGAAACGACAGGCACCGCCATGATGTTCATTACTCATGATTTGGGGCTGGTTGCCCGGTTCGCGCAAAAAGTCGCGGTCATGTATGCCGGAAAGATCATTGAATTCGGAACTGTCCACGAAATTTTCAGTCAGCCGAAGCATCCCTATACGCAAAGCTTGCTCAAGACGATCCCAAGCGTTGCCGGGGAAAAAAAGCATCGGCTTTTGCAAATTCAAGGTTTCCCGCCCGATATGAAATTGCTAGTTACAGGTTGTTCTTATAAAGAACGATGCCCTGTGGCTACCGACCGCTGTTATCGGGATTCGCCCGATTTGACCTTGCGGGGCGGCAATCAATCGGCTGCCTGCTGGTTGGAAAATGGGTTAATGAGCGAAGGAGAAGAAAAAATCGCTGAACTTTTGAGCTACAAAAAAAAGGAATATTCCGTCAAGAAAATGGATTCCGAAAAAAATAAGGAAGTAAATGATGCAAGCGGCACTGTTTTGAAAATCCAGGATTTGAGCAAGCATTTTACAAAAACATCGTTGGCCCCGTGGAAGAAAAGTACGGTAGTACGCGCCGTCAACGGCATTAATATGACCCTTAAGAGAGGCGAAACGATCGGCATTGTTGGGGAAAGCGGCTGCGGCAAAAGCACAACCGCCAGGATGCTGCTGAATCTGGATGAGCCTACGTCAGGAAGCATCAACATAGAGGGAAATATCCAGATCGTTTTCCAAGATCCCTATTCTTCTTTCAACCCGAAAATGAAAATCAGTGAAATCATCGGGGAACCGCTCAATGTGCAAAAGATCGGCACAAAAGAGGATCGCAAACAGAAAGTGGGAGAGTTGATTCAAAAGGTCGGACTCGAATCTTCTTATTTGGACCGTTATCCTAGTCAGTTAAGCGGCGGACAGCGCCAGCGCGTCGGCATTGCAAGATCGCTTGCTTTGAATCCATCTGTCATTGTGGCAGACGAACCGACATCGGCACTGGACGTCTCCGTCAGGGCTCAAATCATTAATCTGTTATGCGATTTAAAAGACGAGATGGGACTTAGTTTTATTTTTATTTCCCATGACCTGTCAACCGTACGCTATATTTCCGATACGATTGCGGTTATGTATTTGGGTGAAATCGTTGAGTACGGACCGGCCGAAGAAATATTCAATAATCCCGTTCATCCGTATACGAAGGCTCTGCTTAGCGCCGTTCCCGTGCCGGACCCAAGGGTGGAGGAGAGCAGGAATATTGAATTGCTTCAAGGAGAACTGCCTAGTTTGACGAACCCTCCAGCAGGATGCGCGTTTAGTTCCCGTTGTCCTCTAGTAACGGAAAGATGCATGAAAGAAAAACCAAAACTCGATGATTATCGAGTGAACAGAAAGGTATCTTGTTATGTTGTCTCCTGAGTTTTATCGGAAATTTGGAATTTACGGCGGCGGTTTTTTTTATACCATTACCGGCATGGCGCAGCCCTTTTTCACGCTCTATGCGCAGGAAGTCGGCGCCTCTAATGCCTCGATCGGGTTTTTGGTCACTATGCGTGCGCTTCTGCCTATCTTTATCGCGATGCCGATTGGACAGCTGATTGACTCGGTCGGTCCCGTCCGAATGTTGAAATACGGAAGTGTATCGCTTAGTTTATCGCTGTTTACCAACATGATTGCCACGAGTTTATGGATGATGGCAATATCACAAATATTTATGGGTATTTGCGTCCTTATCATGTCGTCATGCTTCCAGGTGCTGGTTTCTGAAGGGCGCAAAAAGGAGCGCAACGGCAGCATCAATAAATATTCGATGTGGATGTCTGCCGGCGGGATGCTGGGTCCGTTAATCGGCGGGGGAATAACTTCTTTATTTGCAAACAAACTGTTCGGCTATAAATTCACTTTCGGCGCTGCCGGCGTGACCTCAGTTCTGTTTATTATATTATTGCTCATTATTTCCAAAGGCTATCAACATGCAGAAGCTGAAAAGTCCGTGAAACCTAAGGATCTGCTGAATACAAAAGGTATTCTTGACAGTTACATCAGCGGTTGGCATTTATTGAAAATTCGCTCCGTTCAGTTCGGATTGATCGCTACTTTCCTGATTATGTACATTCAATCGCTGTATGTGAGCTTTATGCCGATTTATTTGGATGAGCTTGGATACTCTACATTACTTATTTCAGTCATTATTTCAATACGAGGTTTTGCAAGTATGCTATCCAGATACGGTTTAGGCTGGTTTATGCGCCTTGCGTCTATGGAGCGAATACTGATAATTGCCGGTATTATTGCCTCTATTGGTGTTGTGTTGACGCCGCTCGCAGGTTTGCACATGGCATGGATCATTATTGTGGTTATGATCATTGGAGGCGCGGTTGGGATCAATCAGCCGGTGAGTATCATGATTATGGTCGACGACGACCAGGGGCCAAATCGTGGCAAGCTGATGGGGATGCGTCTGATCATGAATCGAATATCGCAAATTTTGAGCCCCGCTATATTCGGCATCTTGGGTCAAACGCTCGGGTTATCGATTGCTTTTTATGCAGGAGGCGGGTTTCTTGTTGCAGCAATGTTTGGATTTTCGTTGTTTACCTCGTTGAAATGGAAGTTGAAAACGCCAGGCGCCGAACCAACGGAGGGGGATCAAAAAAAGCCCTTCTCCAAGCCGCAGTCAAAGTCGAATGAAAGAGCTTTATAACAAAACACAGGGAGGAATTTTGAAATGGATATGACGAAAGAATGGGAACGATTCTTTACCGAGCAAGATAAAGAACATTACAAATTATGGGGTAAAAAACAACCTTTCGGGTTCGGAAAAAGCCCAGCACTTCTACTTATCGACATTTACTATGGAGTTCTCGGATTGAAGAGAGAGCCGCTGCTAGAGCAAATCAAGTATCTTCCCGGCGCCATGGGACTCGAGGGCTGGGAAGCCGTGGACCGTGCGGCAGAGCTGCTAGCCGCAGCCCGGGCGAACAACATTCCGGTCATCCACATCACGAAACTTGATACGGATGGTGTAATCGGTTGGGGCGGCAGAATAGGCAGAAGACCGACGAACATCCCGGAGGAACTTCGCAGAAGAATGAGCGAAATCGTTGAAGAAGTTGCACCCCAGCCGGGAGAGGTCATACTTCGCAAAGCATCTCCGAGCGCGTTTAATGGAACGGTGCTCGCTTATCAGCTTCGCTCCATGGGCATCGATACGCTGATTGCCTGTGGCGAATCGACGAGCGGATGCGTCCGGGCAACGGTAGTTGACGGCGCAACGAACCGCTATCATATGGGTGTCGTGGCTGAAGCTTGTTTTGACCGTACCCAGATGTCCCACTACGTGAATCTGTTCGACTTACATCAAAAATACGCTGATGTCATTGACCGGTTTGAAGCATCGGCATATTTTGCAGAAATTGCCTCCGGAAAGGAGAAGGAGCCGGCAAAGTTATAAAAGGAAAGATAAACCCGCTTCTTAAGAAAACCAAGGGATGCTTAACTAATTTGTTAGAGTAAAATCTTAAAAATAGAAGAAGAGGAGCCATACTATGAAAAAAGGATTCGGAGTTGTTCGTGTGTTGGTATTGCTTCTATCTCTTACTTTAATTTTCGCGGCTTGTTCCAGTAACAGCGATTCCAAACAAGATGCGGCTGTAACCAATTCAGCAAATTCCGCGGATACGGGGAAAGCTGAAGACAAAGTGCTGCGCGTCCGTACTTATGACGATCCCGCCGGATACGATCCTGCCTCAGTTTTCCGGACAGAAAACGAAAATATCGCTTTCAACATTTATAGCGGTTTGGTGTCGTATGATTCAAAGACAGGTCAAATCATTCCCGATCTCGCGGATAAATGGGAATCGAGCGATAATAAAACATGGACGTTCCATTTGCGTAAAGGGGTCAAGTGGCAAAAAGGATATGGTGAACTTACGGCTGCCGATGTCATATACTCCTACCAGCGTATCATTGACCCGAAAACAGCTTCACCATACGCAAACGACTTCGCCAACGTTGCATCGGTCGAAGCCCCCGATAATTACACGGTCGTTTATAAGCTGAAAACAGTGGACGGCAATTTTCCTCATATCGTCGCCAACTATCACCAGGGGCAAATTGTTAAAAAGGAAGCCGTAGAAAAGTATGGAGACCAGTACAAATGGAATCCGGTCGGCACCGGTCCGTTTGAATTGGAAAGCTTAAAAACGAACCAGGAAATCGTGCTTGCTCGCAATGCCGACTATTTCAAAGGTCCGGCGCCGATCAGCAAAATCATTTTCTCCATCATCAAGGATGATGACACGGCCGGTATTGCGCTGCAGAACGGTGAAGTTGATTTGGCGATGCGAATTGATCGTACGGAAACGATTGAAAGACTGCAGCAAGCCGGTTTTCTAATGAATACCCGTCAAGACAGGGCCGTTAATGTCATGGTATTCAACACGACCGTCAAGCCTCTCAATGACGTTAAGGTAAGGCAGGCTTATGCTTACGCAATCGATTGGCCTACAATTATCAAGACCACTTATCCTCTGTTGGAAGCGCCGACCATAAACTTGCTGCCAAAATGGATGGATGTATATACAAGCGATGTTCCAAGGTATGATTACAATCCGGAAAAATCGAAGCAGTTGCTTACTGAAGCGGGCTATCCGAACGGCTTTACAATCCATCAGCTTACAACATCGTCATCTGGCATAACCGAAGATCTGCAGTTGGAACAAGAGTATCTGAAAAAAGTGGGCATCGACCTGCAATTTGAACTTGTGGATTCGCCAACGTATAACAAGCGGAGAAATCAGGGCGACTATGAAATATCTTCAAGACTGCTGCCTGCAATCAATCCAGACACGATACTGTTCAACTACCTGCACCCGTCTTATACAGTGCCCAAAGGACTTAACGGAGCAAGGTACGATAACCCGGTTCTGACAACCAAACTGGAAGCTGCGCGTTCCGAGACAAATCCGGAAAAAAGAAAGCAGTTATACGCGGAAGTGCAGAAAATCGCTATGACAGATTTGCCATACATGCCGTATTATTCCGCGCATACGATTTGGCCGAGTTACGATTATGTGATCAATGTAAATATCAACCCGATTTCACAGGTTAATTATTACGAGGTCGACATGAAACCGAACAAAGGGAAATGATGATATATGACTTCGGCTGAATTTGATCCGTCCAACAAGAAGCCCCTCTATTGGGGGGCCTTCGGTGTACTCTTTTTATCTGTCATCTTGTACTGGCTTGGAATCAGCATGGTTTGGCCGGTCAATGTCTTGTACTTCAGTTCTCAAGGCTATCCGCCGCTGATGGTCGGATTTTTCCTGGCTCTCAATTCGATTATTCCATTCTTATTCGCGATGCCGGCAGGCGGATTTATTGACCGGATCGGTACCCGAAAGTCGGTGCTTATCGGTACCGCGCTCTGTACAGCGAGCGGATTCATGTATATTGTGGGCGGGAATCAGAGTATCCTGTTTCTCTTCCTGACAGGACAAATCATAAACGGATTTGGGGCTCTATTGACCTGGGGGGCTCTTCAGGCATCGGCGGCGATAGAAGCAAGTAAAGTGAAAACCTCGGGAAAAAGCGATCATATCTTGTCCAATTTCGCCTTTGTTAATTCACTTGCTCAATTGTCGGGTCCGGTGCTGGGCGGAATACTTTCGGATAATGGCGGTTATGCTAACGTGTTTTCCCTGTACGCAATTCTGAGCGCTTTCGCATTCGGTAACGCTTTCTTCCTGCCGAAAGCTGCGTTGTCGAATGCGGTCAGGAGCATGGGCAGAACACACCAATTTTGGAAAAGCTATGTCATTGGAATAAGTCTAATGAAGAACAACAGGTTGTTTTTCATGGCTATTCTTCTCAACGGAATCCTGTTCATCCTCGTCGACATCAGAGGGACGTTTCTGCCGATTTATCTTTCAACGGGCGGGCTATCCAATACGCAGGTAGGTGTTCTGCTGTCCTTATCGGGCGCTGCGGCTGTTATTATCCGTCCATTCGTCGGAACGCTGCTCAAATTCGTAGGCTATCAATGGATGATGGTTATTTGCATCGTATCAGGAGGCCTATGTTTGGCTGGTCTTTCGCTGCAGCCTGCGGTTTGGTTCATAGCCGTAGTCATCTTCATCTGGGGAGCTTGTACCGGCATCAATCAGCCGATGGCGCTTATTATGGTTGCAAACACTGTACAGACGCATGAGCAGGGCATGGGAATGAGCATCCGCACGATGGCTAACCGTTCGGTGCAATTTATTAATCCGCTTTTTATCGGAGCGGTATCGGGCATCTTTGGTTTGTCCGTTGGCTTCGGAATCATTGGAGCGGTTTTGGTTCTGACAGGAACGGCTTACCATTTCATGAGAGCCCGATCTCTCCCTGCGGATCATTCTTAAACGCCCTGTCAGTAGACAGCTTGAACCCTGCCCTGTGTTAAACTGTTTACATTCAACTGAATATCCGTATATAAGAAGCAGAGCAGCCGATGTGGGCTGCTCTTTTTTTTATAATGATGGTTTAAAACCAGAATCAGTGCATGACGAAATAAGCTAAGGTTGAAATGTAAAAACATCAGCTAACCGGGTTGCAGGTCAGCCCCTGCCCGATCTGCAAGTCGGATGAAGAGTAAGCAGGATCTCCCTAGCTGGAGCCGCCGTTTGGGATTGACGAGCGACGGATCAGCGCCGCTGCTAGTGATGTGCCTCGAAAACTGTTCGTAATGGGAGATAATATATTGTGAGGGAGCGTCAAACCCGTTTAATATTTTGGGATATTTTTATATTTGCGTAGGATATCGATCTTTAATGACACCGTTTATAATAGACACATTAACTTTTCGTGAACAAAAAATAAAGCGCATTCAACAGCTTTTGGAGTCTCAACCCGCTGATTGAATCCATGAAGAAGGAGAGAAGCAGTATGAATTATGACTCCTTATGGAATCCATACCCCTCCAGGAGGATGGTAACCTACGCCAGAAAAGGAATGGTCGCGACCACCCAGCCGCTTGCCGCGCAAGCGGGCCTCGATATGCTCAAGAATGGGGGCAATGCGGTGGATGCGGCAATCGCGACGGCTGCCTGTCTGACTGTCGTCGAGCCGAATTCCAACAGCATCGGAGGCGACTCCTTCGCAATTGTGTGGGTCGATGGCAAGCTGCATGGCCTGAACGCCAGCGGGCCTTCTCCCGCCTCGATTTCGCTTGAAAAAGTCCGTGCAGCCGGATACGACAAAATTCCGGCCTATGGCATGCTGCCGGTAACCGTTCCCGGAACGCCGGCCGCTTGGGCGGCGTTGTCGGAGCGATTCGGTCGTCTTCCATTTGATGAAGTGCTGAAGCCGGCGATCGAATACGCGGAGAACGGCTTTCCGGTATCTCCGACAATAGCTAAATACTGGAAGAAGGGCTATGACAACATCCGTGCATTGAAGAATGAATTATATGATCCCTGGATGGACACATTTGCTCCGCAAGGCCGTGCTCCCGCCGCGGGTGAGATTTGGTGCTCTGCAGATCACGCCCGTACGCTGCGATCTATTGCAATGACAAAAGCGGAGTCGTTCTATCGCGGAGAGCTGGCCGAGAAAATCGATGTTTTCTTCCGCAAGCACGGGGGCTTCCTTGGCAGAGAGGATTTGGCTGAATACAGTCCGGAGTGGGTAGACCCGATCAGCGTAAATTACCGAGGCTACGATATCTGGGAAATTCCGCCGAACGGACAAGGACTCGTCGCTCTGATCGCGCTCAATATCTTCAAAGGCATGGATTTTGACGCAAAGGATACCGTAGCCACCTACCACAAGCAGATAGAAGCTGTAAAATTGGCCTATGTGGACGGTATAAAATATATTACGGACCCGCGAAATATGAAGGTTACGGTCCAGGAACTGCTCTCCGAAGCTTACGCTGAGGAACGAAGATCCCTGATCGGTATGGAAGCTTTGCTTCCATTGGCCGGAGAGCCGCCTACGGGAGGTACGGTCTATTTGGCAGCGGCGGACGGAGAGGGCAGCATGGTCTCCTTCATTCAAAGCCATTCCGGCGACTTTGGGTCCGGGGTCGTCATTCCCGGAACGGGAATCTGCATGCAGAACCGGGGGGCCGGATTTTCCATGGACCCTGAACACGCTAACGTCCTGGAGCCACGGAAGAAGACCTGCCATACGATCATTCCGGGGTTTTATTACGAAGGATGGGTTGCCGGTCGGTCCCTTCGGCGTAATGTGCGGATTGATCCAGCCGCAAGCGCATGTGCAGATCGTCATGAATGCCATCGATTTTCATCTTAACCCTCAGGCAACCCTGGATGCGCCAAGATGGCGGTGGATGAAAGAAAAGATAATTGAAGTGGAGCCGCAGTTCCCCGATCAAATCGCACAGGCTCTGGCCAGAAAGGGGGATGTGGTGCAGCGCGCGCTGGATTCGGGTATGTTCGGCCGGGGGCAGATCATCTGGAGAGATCCCTCAACCGGCGTATTGGCAGGCGGGACGGAACCAAGGGCGGACGGAGAAGTGGCTGCGTGGTGAATTCCGGCCTTTTTCACACCGCAGGCAGCTCCCAGCGCGCGGTGCAGCAACGCGAAAGCCTGTATTTGCATTAAAAATTTGGATGTTATCATAATTGGCCGGGATAGTAAGAGCAATCGCGCTCATTATATAATAGTCCTGTAAGGTTGATGTTAATAAAAATAACATTGGATGAGGGGAATGTGTATGATTAAAGGTTTGTTTCAAAAGTCACTGCTTGCCGCCGCTTCCGTTGCACTGCTAACCATTACGGCTTGCGGAAACGACAAGGCGGACAACGGTCAGCCTCAGGCGGCAGCCGATGAGAAGGTTACGCTCACGATGGAGGATAACTGGTCGAGCCCTAACGTAGACAACCAGCTGTACAAGGAACGGATTCAGAAGTTCCAGGAGCTGAATCCGAATATCAAGATCGAAGCACAGGACATTCCTTCCGCGCAATACCGCACCAAGCTGCGCACGGAAGCGGCCGGAAACAGCATGCCCGATATGTTCATCCTGTTTCCCGGAATTGATATGGACCCGTATATCGATGCGGATGTACTGATGCCGATTGACGAAATTATGGATAATTGGAAAGATATCCTGCCCGCTCAGGCATTGGCCGGTTACAACGTAGACGGTAAGCAGTACGCCATCCCGGCGAAAATGACCTTTGTCGATATTATTTACTACCACAAAGATATGCTGGCGAAGGTCGGTTACAATGCGTTTCCGACCACCTACGCCGATTTCCTGGATTTGGTGAAGAAGCTGAAAGCATCCGGCGTGACGCCGATGGGTATCGGCAACAAGAACAGATGGCCGCTGCAGTCCACCTTCATGTCGGCAGTTGGAGACCGCAGTGCCGGAACCGATTTCCTGACCAAGGTAAAGGAAGGTCAAGCAAAATTCACAGATCCGGACTATTTGAAGGCGCTCGGCATTCTCGATGAGCTGAACAAAGCCGATGCCTTCAACTCCGACCTGAACACGATGGACGAAGTACAGGTGCAGGATTATTTCCTGCAGAAGAAATCGGCGATGACGATGACAAGCTCGACGATCGACACCAAATTCCGCGTCAGCAACACGGAAAACCCGGACAACATCGGCATCGCACTCTTCCCGTCCATCGAAGGCGGAAAAGGCACAGCGGGCAAAAGCGCCGGAGTCATCCAATACGGTATCGGGCTGAGCAAAGAGTTAACAGGAGCGAAGAAAGAAGCGGCGCTCAAATTCCTGCAGTACTTCTATGCTCCTGAATTGTACCAGAACCTGATGAGCAAGGGCATCGTAGTCCCGGCTACGGTAGATATGCCTCAGGACACAAGCAAATATTTGAAGGAAATGATCGAGCTGACCAAGAACGGCGACGCCTTAGTGTTCGACAGCGTGATGCCGGCAACAATCAAGGACGTGATCGAGAATGACCTTCAGGCCATTACGATGAAGCAGAAAACACCGGAACAGGTCGCCCAGGATATGCAGGAGGCCATGGATAAGGTCAAATAATTCGGCGGAGCAGCATGCCGACTAATCAGGGAATGGAGGGGTGGCAAGTGAAAGCTTCGCTTGGAGGATTCTCCTTCTACCAGCTGTTCAGCGAAGGCGAAATGGACATCTTCGGATATCTGGAGACGGTCAAGCACCGCTACAGACTGAATGCCGTCGATCTGTGGAACGCTTTTTTCACGGATCGCAGTGTTCCCCTCTGGAAGCTCGCAAGCGACGACCATCTCCGAAAAATCAAAAAGTCGCTTGACGAGAAGCAGCTGACGGTCGCCAACCTGATCGTGGACCGGGCCCACTTGTGGGATCCGGATCCGGGTGAAAGGGACCAGCTGCACCGCAACGCGCTGGAGCATCTGCATGCAGCGCATCTCTTGGGTGCAAGGACGGTTCGGATCGATGCCAACCGGGGACCCGGGGAGTTGACAGAGGAACAGTTCGAGTATACGGTCCTGCGCTACCGGGAATATGCACAGCTTGCGGCGGATTACGGATTTACGGTTGGCCCGGAGAATCATACGGGCATTTCGCTGGATCCTCGTTGGATGAGGAAGGTCGCCGAAGCTGTTGATCACCCGGGATTCGGCATTTTGCTCCATATCGGACGCTGGAATGACACGGATGAACCGGGAGATCTGCTGGTTGCCCCTTGGGTAAATCACGTTCATCTGGACGCGCGGACACTTGCTTCCGCAAAAGCGGAAGCAGCTGTTAAAGCGCTGGCAGACAGCGGGTATGAGGGATATTGGGCGGTGGAATATAATGCCCCGTCCGATCCATTTATCGAAATCGAATGGGCATTGGCCACAATGAATAGACTGCTGGCGGCGGTACGACGGGCAGCTTCAAAGTAAAGCTTGGGGGTGTAACCATTGGAACATGCACAAATCAGAATCGGCGTTATAGGCGTAGGGATTATCGGCAAGCAGCATCTGGACAACTACTCCCGCATTGAAGGCGCGCAGGTGATCGCCGTATGCGACATTAACGAACGGGAAGCCCGGGAGGCTGCGGAGAAATACGGGGTTCCCGATGTTTACACGGATTATAAAGAGCTGCTGGCGCGGGATGATATCGATGCGGTCGATGTGTGTCTGCATAACAACTTTCATGCGCCGCTGACGATCGCCGCGCTGCAGGCCGGCAAGCATGTTTACTGCGAGAAACCGATCGCCGGTTCCTATCACGACGGCAAATGGATGGTCGACGCTGCCCGCGAGAGCGGGAAGATGCTTCACATCCAACTGGGCACGCTTTACAAGAAGGAAACGAAGGCAGCGAAGGCTCTGATCGACGCCGGACAATTGGGCAGGCTGTTTCATGCCCGGTCGAGCGGCTTCAGGCGCCGGGGCCGCCCCTTTGTAGACGGCTTCGGCACCGCTCATTTCACGAGGAAGGAAAGCGCAGGCGGCGGGGCTCTTCTGGACATGGGCGTGTACCATATCGCCCAAATGCTGTATTTGCTGGGGAACCCGAAGCTTGAGCGGGTCACCGGCAGATTGATTCAAGAGATGGAGATGGATCCGCAAAGAAGCGCGCAAAGCGGCTTCGATGTGGAAGAGCTCGCGCTTGGCTTCGTCACTTTTCAAGGCGGTGTGACGCTGGATATTTTCGAGGCCTGGGCCGTTCATCTTGGCGGCGTTGAAGGCAGCAGCATTATAGGCTCACGAGGCGGTATCAGGCTCCCTTCCTATCATTCTGCGGAGCAAACCTCGGAATTAAGCTATCATACGACAGTCGCCGACATGGATATGGACAGCCGCATCGATTTGAACCGGATGGATATCCGCTGGCACCGGATGAGAGAGAATGAAGATGCTTACGATTCCTCGCAGCAGCACTGGGTCGCAGCCCTGCAGGGCCGCGTCAGTCTTCTGCCGACGGCCGAAATTGCGCTTTCGACCATGCTGATCAGCGAAGGTCTATACCTCTCCGACGCGAAGGGCCGCGAGATGACGGCAGATGAAATCGCAGCGAGCTCGAAGTCTCTCGCGATCTGGATATAGCAGGAGCGCGGATCAGGGGCTTTACTATCCGGGGCGGCTTAAGGCTTGTCCCGGCTGCCCCTTCACCCCTTCATAAGAAAACCCACACAAAGGAGGGCTAACTATGACGATAACGAAGCGGATGGCACTGACTATTTTTGCCGGGATGCTCCCCGCCTTGATAATTTATATCGGCTTTGCGATGGTTCCCGTCGCGATGTCCTTCTACTATTCTTTCTTCAATTGGGACGGCCTGTCCGACATGACATTCGCGGGCCTCGACAATTACGTCTCGATACTGAAAGACGATATTTTCTGGAGAGGCGTAAAAAACAATCTGTTCATGATGGTAAGCGGAATCGTGGGCCAGCTGCCCCTTGGACTATTTTTCGCTCTGCTGTTGAACCGTTCTTTGAGAGGCCTCAAAATGTACCGCTCCGCTTTATTTCTTCCTGTCATCATCTCGGCGGTTATCGTCTCGATGATTTGGAATATGGTCTATGGCACGGAATCAGGGCTGTTGAACGGAATTTTAGGCCTTCTCCATCTGGAGTCCTGGAAACAAAACTGGCTGGGCAGCCAACGCTTCGGCATGCTGTCCGTAAGCATCACTTATCTATGGCAAAATTACGGCTTCTATATGGTTATTTTTCTGGCTGGCTTGCAAAATATTCCCGAAGAGATCCGTGAAGCCTCCGCTATGGACGGAGCGACCGGCTGGAGACGATTCCGGCATATTACCCTTCCGATGCTGAAGGAAACGATCTGGGTGACGCTTATCTTCTCGATCAGCAACAGCTTCCGGGTATTTGACCTCATCTACGTGATGACGGCAGGAGGGCCGGCCCATAATACGGAGGTCATGACGATTTACATGTATACCAATGCCTTCAACAACATGAATTTCGGGCTTGGAAGCGCCGTTTCCATCCTGATTCTACTATTCAGTCTAATCGCTATTTATGCGGCCAAATTGGCAACCAGCCGAAATGATTGAGCAAGGCATGCCGCGGAAGGAGGAGCTATGCAAACATCACGGGGAAAGAAAACGATCATTCATCTATTTTTAGCGGTTCTCTGTATCATTAATATTATCCCGATTGTCTGGATGGTAGTCGGTTCGTTCAAAACCGAGGAAGACTTTGCCACCAATCCGCTGGGACTGCCTAAAGCTTGGAACTTCAGCAATTATGCAGAGGCCTGGAAGGTCGCGCATCTCGGCACATATTTCTGGAACAGCGTGCTAGTGACTGCGGGTGCGATCGTGCTTACCGTGCTTCTCGGAGCGCTGACCTCTTTCTTCCTGTCCAGATTCAGATTCCGGGTTCGGGGATGGCTTTACAGCTTGTTCATTATTGGGATGACGATTCCAATCCATACCACGCTTGTTCCTATTTTTATTCTGATGAAAAAAGTAGGGCTGCTCAATACCCACCTGTCTCTGATTCTCCCGTATACGGCTTTTCACCTTTCGATTACGATCTTTATTCTTGTAGGCTTCATGAAAATATTCCCGAAGGATATAGAGGAGTCCGCCATTATGGATGGGGCCGGCATCTACCGGATCTTCTGGTCCATTATCCTTCCGATGACCAAGCCTGCGCTGGCCACAGTCATTATTATTAATTTCATTTATAACTGGAATGAGTTCCTGTTTGCGCTCGTTCTGATCAATAAAGCTGCTCTGAAGACGCTGCCTTTGGGTCTTGCCAATTTCGCAGGTACGGAGACCCGGTTCCAAACCCTGCAAATGGCAGCCTTGAGCATGGCACTGATTCCGCTTCTCGTTTTTTACCTGGCCATGGAGAAGCAGCTTGTGCAGGGTATGACGGCCGGCGCCGTCAAAGGATAGCTTTCGGCAATATTCGCTCATTAGAGCCGAAGGAGAATGGATTTGCAGAATTTGGTCGAATGCTATTTCAGATTTCATCTATAGTTTTCCTTTATGATAGAAGGAAACAGGGCTCAAGGCAGTGAAATAAAGGAGTATGCCAGCCCCGGGGGGAATGAAACCAGTTGAAATCAAGCACAAACCGATTTCTCAATATCAGCTTAAGAAAAAAATCAGTTGCGATCTTCATTATGCTGGTCACCCTTCCATCCCTGCTGATCGGATATGTGATCCTGAGCCGGTATGAGTCCGTGTTGCGGCAGCAGTATATCGACTCTATGGAGAAGAATCTCAATACAATCGAGATGAATCTGACCGAGAAGATCAAGGCGATTGAAGATATCTCGGACTACATGATTTATCAGGAAAATTACCGCAGCTTTCTGGAAGCTAAGCCCACTCCCGGCAGCATGGAGCAAATCTATAAGGACAAGACGGCGATCGAAGGCTTCTTCGCGTTCCAGACCATGTCTAAGCATTATATCAAATCGATTTCTTTGCAGGGCGTGGGCGGCAATGAGCTGCAGATGGGAGAGCCGGTCAAAGGTTTCGAACAGCCCTGGAGCGATTTGGCGAAGGCCGATCGGGGCGGAATTGTCTGGACGGATTCCTATTCGCTGGAGAGCGGCTGGACTGGCAGTAAACGCGTCATCTCGATGTTCCGTGTTATTAATTCGTTTGAGAAGCCGTCGTCTCCGGTCGGCCAGGTGATCGTTCGTCTGAATGAATCTGAGTTCACCGACTTATTGACAACGCCGGTCCCCAAGGATCAGGGCTCAATATTCATTGTCCGTCCCAATGGCAGCGTCCTGCTGCATCCGAATGAGAAGCTGGTAGGTAAGCCGTATCCGGACAGGACGATGCTTCAGGAAATCGTAACCAAGCGCAATAATGTGTTCTCCTTGCGGGAGGAAGGAACCTCCTACGTCGTATTTAACCAGCATATGAAATCTACGGGTTGGAATATTGTGGCGATGGTCAAGGATGAGACGATTGTCGAGAAAACAAAGGCCATTAAAGCGTCCTTGCAGATTCTGATCCTTGTTATTTTGGTTCTTGGCCTGCTCGCTTTAATCGGCTTCGAACTGGCCATCATCCGGCCGATCCTCGAGCTGAAGAAAGAAACGCACCGGCTCAAGCACGGAGACTTCTCGGCTCAGGTCGAGGTGCGCTCACGCGATGAAGTCGGCGAGCTCGGCAGGCAGTTCAATAATATGGTCACCACGATTAAAGATCTCATCGATAAGAAATATAAGCTGGAGATCCGGCAGAAGGATTCGGATCTGAGAATCCTGCAAAGCCAGATGGATCCACATTTTCTATATAATACGCTCGACACGATTCGATGGACGGCCCGATTGGAGCAGGCTCCTGAGACCAGCCAATTAATTGAGACATTATCCCGGTTTTTCCGGATGGGGATGGACAGCGGCAAGCATCATACGACGCTCGCCGGTGAAATGGAGTTTGTTCGGGCTTATTTGAATTTACAGCAGAAGCGGATGGGCAGCAAGCTGCGGTTCAGTCTCTTTATGGAAGCGTCATTAGAGGATGCGGCGGTACTCAAAAAGGTCATTCAACCGCTGGTGGAGAATAGTATCAAGCACGGCTTTAAACGGCAGGCAGGAAAAATTGACGTTCGCGCCTATCGGGACGGTATGAATTTGATTATTGATGTGATCGATTCGGGGACTGGCTTTTCCATGGAAAAATGGCGTCTGATCCACCAGGCTCTTCAGAAGAGGACCGGAGATAAAAGTGTGCTGGATCACGCCATCTGCAACATTCATGAACGGATTCAGCTTGTTAACGGCAGCGGCTACGGAGTAGAGCTTCCCGTGGGACAATTCAATACGGGAGCATGCGTAAGGTTAAGATTACCTCTTTGGAAGAACGAATAGGAGGAGAAACATGACCATTCGATTGCTAATCGTTGATGATGAACCGGTCATTTGCCAAGGCTTAAGACAGACAATTCCTTGGGATAAGATCGGCGTGGGAGTGGCGGGGGAAGCCTATGACGGTGCGGAAGCCTTGCAATTCGTATCCGCACAGCCTGTCGATCTCGTGCTTACGGATATTAACATGGTTGGGATGGACGGACTTGAGCTGGCCAAGGAGCTGAAGGAAAGATGGCCGCAGATCCGCATCATTATCGTCAGCGGCTATGATGATTTTGAGTATGCGCGCCGGGCCTTGCGTCTTGGGATCGAGGATTATTTGCTGAAGCCGGTCAACATCGAGGAGCTGATGGCGATGGTCCTGAGAATCTGCACGGAAATCTCGCATGACGCGGAGCAGGAAAAAAAGCGTGAGCGCGAAAGCTGGGTAAAGTGGATGATCCAGCTTGTACAAGGAGGAGCCGCGATCCAGAAGGACGCCGAAACGCCGCCATCAGCCGCACATGTCCTGTCGTCCTACCGGTTTGTCGCCAGCCAGCTGGAGGATTATGCCGAGTGGACCGACCGTACGCCCGAGGAGCAGCAGCAGTCCGCCCGGAAATTGTGGGAGAGTACCGTTCATGCGTCGCTGAAGCCATACGATCAGGAGGTCATCTCCTTCTTCCATCATCCGAATCTGCTGCTCTCTCTGTGCATCGGCTCCCGGCAGGTAAGCCGGCTGGATCTGACTAATGCCTTGTCGGAAGCACAGAGCTTGGTACCGTCGGCTCCCCGCCTGCATTTCGGCGTGTCGCCGGCTTTTTCCCAATTGGATGAAGCCTCCCCCCGCTGTATGGAGGCGATCGCCGCCCTGCAGCTAACCGCGGTTCCGGACGACCGCACCGTTTTATTCCATAATGATGAGCAAATCTCCAGAAGGCACCCTCTGCCGTTCTCTCCGTTCGAGCTGGAGAAGCAGCTGGTCCATGTTCTTTTCCACGGAAGCTATGAGGAACTGGATGAAGTCATCGGGAGCATCATGAGGCAATTTCGCGAGAGGGGCTATCTCGTGAAGGAAATTTTGCAAGCCTTCAAGGAATTGAGCATCATCCTGCAGCGCAGACTGCACACGAACGGCATGGATTTGTCAGAGCGTGCCGATCTGTTCAACACGGGCGAAGTCGATCTGCTGGTGCACAACTCCTACCGGGCCATGGAATCGCTGCTCCGCAAGGAGCTCTGGTCCCTGCATTCCATTATTCATTCCTCTCTGTCCAACAAGAACCACTGGATTACCGAACGCGTCAACAAGCATATTTATTCCCGCTACCATACGGATTTGAAGGCCTCTGAGGTAGCTGCCTGGCTCAAAATAACGCCGAACTATTTCAGCAACCTGTTCAAACAAAATTTCGGCAAGGGGTTCGCGGAATATTTGAATGAAGTGCGCATCGAGCGGGCCAAGGCCAGTCTGGTAGGGACCGATGAGCGGGTGTTTGAGATCGCCGAAAAGGTCGGATACAAGGAGTACAAATATTTCTGCTCGATCTTCAAATCGTACACTGGAATCACACCGACGCAGTACCGGAAGCTTGCAAAAACAGGTTCGACAGCTGGAAAGGATTGAGCGAAGTACATGTCATCCCCTTCATTGACTAACATACGTTCCCTGGGCTTCATAAAAGTGTTCAACTTTTTCATCTACGGGGCTATCGCCGTTTATAGCACTTTTTTTCCGCTCTATCTGAAGGAAACCGGCATGTCCAACTTTACGGTTGGCATGCTGCTCGCCGGAGGTCCTTTCATCTCGCTGCTGTCCAACCCCTTCTGGGGATATTGGAGCGACCGGCTTCAGAATGCCAGGCGTGTTCTGCTTATATTGTTGATCGGCAATGCGGTGGTCATGCAAATCGTTTTTTCACTGAACGCGGGTTATCTTATTTTTACGTTCATGCTGCTCTATTTTTTCTTCCAAAGCCCGTTGTTCTCGCAAAGCAACAGTCTCATTCTGGATGTGGCCGAAAAGACAGGCCATAAGTTCGGCAGCTTCCGGCTGTGGGGGTCACTAGGCTGGGCGGTCATGGCGGTGGCTACAGGACCGGTCATCGAGCGTCTGGGCATTCGCCAGCTGTGGATCGTGTACGGCTTGATGATGGTCATCTCCATCTTCTTAGCCATCAAGCTGCCCCGTGGAGGCAAAACAAATAACCGGAAGGGCGCCAAGGTCGGTTATGGTCAAATATGGACCAATAAACCTTTTATCATGTTCCTTGCCATTGGTGTACTCATTTCAATCCCCAACTCGATGAACAACACGTTTGTTTCCATCTATATCTCCGATTTGGGAGGCAAAAATGCTCTGATCGGCTGGTCCGCTTTTCTATCATCCATCTTCGAGATCCCGGTTTACTTGCTATTCGACCGGTATTTGCGCAAAAACCAAAGAACGATGATCCTTTGTCTGGCAGTGGTCAGTATGCTTTACGCGCTGCGCTGGTTTCTAATGTCGGTGGCGGCAAACCCTTATCAGATCATCTTCATCCAGGCCCTGCACTGTCTTACTTTTGCAGGCTATTACTATGTGGGGACGCAATTGACCGTCCTGCTCGTTCCGAAGGAATACCGGGCTTCGGGTCAAGCGGTTTATGCACTGAGCTGGGGAGGGGTGTCCGGGATCGTAGCGGGCGTCACAGGCGGCTGGATATTCCAGAATTTAGGCGCGCATATGATGTACCGGATCAGCACTGTGACGGCTTTGTTGGGCGTGGCGGGCTTTGCACTCCTATTCCTTTTTATCAGGAAAACCAGCCGCAAGAACCTGAAAGTTCAAGGCTATAGCGGCCAAAAACATAAAGAAGCTTAAATTCGGGGTGATCGAAAACAAGCATACTGCCTTGGCAGTATGCTTGTCAGGCTGTAGAGAAACCCACTCTTTTCTGAAGCGATGGGTTTCTCTTTTTGTTTGAGACATGGTTT
>NZ_JBHSOW010000057.1:0-44533 GCF_042656405.1 Paenibacillus solisilvae
TAATAGTGTTTCCGTCCCGAAGGACTTCCACCTTACAGAAGCTTAATTGCTCAAGCTTTGCTAGCTTTATAAAACATTGTTGGATTTTGACGTGATCCATATGTTCAGTTTTCAAAGAACTTGTCCGTCACCATTTCGTTGTTTCCGCGGTGACAAGAAGTTATATTATCAGCTTTCAAATTCGATGTCAACAACTTTTTTCATTTTCTTATTGAAAGTGATAAACGTTATTTTCATTCGCCTCAAAAGCGGCAAGAAGTAATATACCATTTCAAAAAACAAATTACAACTTGTAAAAAATAACAAATGGCTGTGTGGAGATTACTCTCCGCACAGCCAAGGTTTTTCCCTGAGATTACTCGCCCAACAGCTTCTTAAGTTCCTCTTCATCTTCAATGACGGTAACACCCAGCTCTCGCGCTTTAGTCAGCTTGCTGCCCGCGCTCTCACCCGCAATAACAAAGTCGGTCTTCTTGGAGACACTTCCGCTTATCTTCGCGCCGCAAGCTTCAAGCTTCTTGGCAGCTTCATCTCGGTTCATGGTCGCCAACGTTCCCGTCAGTACGACCGTCTTGCCGCTGAACACACTATCGTCACGCACGACCACTGCCTCTTCAGATTTCGCTTGTACCCCTAGCTCCAGCATCCGATCAATATTCGCAGCAGCAATAGGGTCTCTGAAATAGGTGTAAATACTTTCAGCCACTATTCCGCCGACATCAGGCAGTCCGACAAGCTCCTCTACCGATGCAGCCCGTACGGCTGCCAGATCATTAAAATGATCGGCAAGCATCTTGGTAGTTGCCTTGCCTGTATTCGGAATACCAAGCGCGAACAAGAAGGCCGCCAGATCACGTTCCTTCGACTTCTCAAGCGCCTCAATAAGTTTGCGCGCCTTCTTCTCGCCAAACCGCTCCAGCCCAATTAAATCTTCATAAGTCAACGCATATAAATCTGCCGGATCACGCACGCCTCGTTCATCAAACAACTGCTCCGCCGTCATGACACTGAACGATTCGATATCCATCGCATCACGGGAAGAGAAATGGGTGATTCTGCCGATCGTTTGCGGACGGCAATCCAGCTTGTTCAAGCAAAATAAATGAGCGCCTCGAAGCTCTAGAGTAGAACCGCATGACGGACAAAGTACTGGTGTTATGATCTCCCCGCCCGGCTCGTCATCAGCCTTGCCCAGTATCTCCGGGATGACATCATTGGACCTGCGGATAAATACATGGGTGCCAAGTGCATGCTTGAGATTCTTGCGTTCAATATCTCCTACATTATTGAGGGTACAATTCTGTACCGTCACACCTGCGAGTTCAACAGGCTGCAAACGCGCAAGAGGGGTTATTTTGCCGGTACGGCCGACCTCCCATGATACGGATTCGAGAATCGTCGTGGTTTCTTCAGCCTCAAATTTGAAGGCAACCGCCCAGCGCGGAAATTTATCCGTATAACCGAGCACTTCGCGAGTTCGCATATCTGTAAGCTTCACTACTGCCCCATCAATGAGGTAGTCAAGGTCTCCGCGCATGGCCGTTACCCGCTCCAGCTCAGCCTGTACTTCTTCGATGGTCGCCCAGTACGTGGCATATGGGTTAACCTTGAACCGGTTATCACGAAGAAACTGCTGCATCTCCTGATGGTTCTCAAATTCAACGCCTTCAGCGTGGCCGATGTTATAAAAATAAGCATTCAGCTTTCTCTCCGCTGTAAGGCGAGGATTCTGATTGCGAAGAGCGCCGGCTGCCGCATTACGTGCGTTCTTGAGCGGCTCTGCTGCGGTCTGGTTGTATGTCTCCAGTACGGATAAATTCATGATCCCTTCGCCCTGCACTTCAATGAGGCCATTCGTAAACGGAATCGTCAAAGGTATCGACTTGATCGTCTTGACCTGGGCGAGGATTCCTTCGCCAACCACGCCATTCCCCCTTGTTGATGCTTGTACCAGTCGTCCTTCATCATAGGTCAGGTTGAGTGTCAGCCCGTCGAATTTCAATTCAATAACGTAAGAAGGATCCGGGAGCTGCGCCGACTCTGGATTCTTGGCGTTGTAGTCCGCTATGGACTTGCAGACACGGGCATTCCATGCAAGCAGATCTTCATGATCCTGGGCTTTATCCAAGCTCCATAAGCGTGCAAGATGTCGATGCGGATCGAAGCCTTTGAGAATGTCACCGCCAACCCGCCCAGTCGCGGAATCAGGAAGAACAATCCCTGTTAATTGCTCAAGCTGAATAAGTTCATCATATAAAAGATCATATTCTTTATCGCTTATTATCGGCTTATCAAGTGTGTAGTAGCTGTAGTTATGATGTTCGATTTGGTCCACCAGCTCGCGCATTCTTGCAAGCTGTTCCGGCTTTGCCGTAAATTCCGGCTCCATCGCAGTCGTCATCGGGGCATCCTGCCTCTCTTAATTAGATCATTTACACTTTCGTTATCGGGGCAAAGCTGGCAAGCAGCTTCTTAAGCCCGATCGGGGCAGGAAAAGCTATCTGCAGCTCTTTATCATTACTGCTTCCGCGTACAGAAACAATCGTACCGATTCCCCATTTGCCATGTGACACCTTATCACCAGCCGCAAAGTCACGATCGGTCTCTCCTCCGGCTTTCGCACCTGCTGCTTTGGCAGCATCCATCGGTGTGCTGACCCGAACCCCGCTGCTGCTGCGCCCGCTTGTCAGAGGACCAGAAGATGGTCCGCCGCTTGCACCCGCAGGCCGGTTCGCACCATAGCCCACCGTTCTGCCCGCACCTGAGCCTGTAGCTCCGCCTGATCCAATCGGACGGCTCCCGCCTGAAGAACCTCCGCGATAGCCAAAGCCTTCACGTACAGCCTCTGTCTTCAGTTCGTCCGGTACTTCCTTCAAGAAGCGCGATGGCATATTCATGCTGGTGCGCCCATATAAGGTACGTGAACGCGCACAGGTCATATAGAGCCTTTTCTCTGCCCGCGTAATCCCTACATAAGCAAGCCGGCGCTCTTCTTCAAGCTCGTCATTATCCATTAATGTCCGGCTGTGCGGAAATAATCCCTCTTCCATCCCAATAATGAAGACGATCGGGAATTCGAGCCCTTTGGCGCTGTGCATCGTCATCAGCACGACTGCGTCCTTAACGCCGCCTTCCGGCTCATCTTTATCCATCGAATCGATATCTGCGATAAGCGCAAGATCCGTAAGGAAGCTGATCAGGGATTTATCCTCATTGCGCTTCTCGAACTCCTGCGTTACCGACAGGAACTCGTCAATATTCTCGAGCCGAGCCTTTGATTCCAGCGTGTTCTCACGCTGCAGCTCCTCGCGGTAGCCGCTCATTTCAAGGATTTTCTCGGTAAGTTCAGTTACGGACAGATATTCAACCATGCGCGTCAGATTGTCGATCATATCGCGGAATTCTCTAAGCGCTGTGCGTGCGCGGCCTGTGAGATCCAGCCAATCCAGCTGCTCCAGCAGCGCAAATATAGAAATCCCTCGCAATGCCGCTTCTTCCGAGAGCTTAGCGACGGTTGTATCGCCGATTCCACGCTTTGGTACATTAACGATACGATCAAAACATACATCATCATCCGGATTGGATATGAGTCGTAAATAGGCAAGTAAATCCTTGATCTCTTTGCGATCATAGAACTTGACTCCGCCGACAATTTGATAAGGTATATCAGACTTTATGAGCGTTTCCTCAATAACCCGAGACTGCGCATTAGCCCGGTAAAGGATGGCGTGATCCGCGAATTTGCGTCCTTTAGCAACCTGTTCCCGAATTTGACCGGTTACAAAATACCCCTCTTCATGCTCCGTATCTGCTTGGTGAATGGTAATGGCGTCACCTTCACCCTGGTCCGTCCACAAATTTTTGGCTTTGCGTCCGGTGTTGAGTTTAATGACAGCATTAGCCGCATTAAGGATGTTCGCCGTGGAGCGATAATTCTGCTCGAGCAGAATGGCTTTTGCTTCCGGATAGTCGCTCTCAAAGTTCAAAATATTCGTAATATCCGCACCGCGCCAGCGGTAAATAGACTGATCACTGTCACCTACGACGCAGATGTTATGATGCTTATCCGCCAGCATGTTACAAATCATATATTGAGCCCGGTTCGTATCCTGATACTCATCGACATGGATGTAGCGGAACTTGTTCTGATAGAATGCCAAGACCTCCGGCACCTCTTTAAAAAGATCAATGGTCTTCATGATGAGGTCATCAAAATCGAGTGAATTGTTGCTTTTGAGCCTTTTCTGATACGCGGTGTACACCTTGGAGACGATTCCATCAAAATAATCACCGATCTTGCGCTCGAACTGCTCAGGCGAGATCAGCTCATTCTTCGCTCCCCCGATGGCAGCCTGCACCGCCTTAGGCTCAAATTTCTTCGTATCGATATTCTGATCTTTCATGCAATTGCGGATTACAGACAGCTGATCGGATGAATCCAAAATGGAGAAGCTGTTCGTAAATCCAATGCGGTTAATATCTTTGCGGAGAATACGTACACACATCGAGTGAAAGGTGGATACCCAAATATCTCTTCCAGAAGGTCCGACAAGCGCACTGACCCTCTCCTGCATCTCACGCGCTGCTTTATTCGTAAAGGTGATCGCCAGTATGCTCCATGGCGCCACCCGGCGTTTCTCAATTAAATAGGCAATACGGTGCGTAAGCACACGCGTCTTGCCGCTGCCCGCTCCAGCCATAATAAGCAGAGGCCCATCCGTTGCTTGAACGGCAGCCTGCTGCGGAGGATTAAGTTTCTTAATTGCCTGCTCGATACTGAATTCGTTTAACATAGAAAGGGTTTAACTCCTTTTGTTCGCATTTGTTCGCCTACTCATAAGTCTAGACATCAGGCCTAGCTGTGTCAATTGAAACATCCATTTAACAGGGAAATATTCAAGGAAAAGAAACCGCGGCTGCAGGTGCTCAGCATCAAATAATGGCTTGTCAAATAAGTAGAAAAACGGCTCCCCGAGCGAACCGTCATTACATCATCGATTCGATCTGAAAACCGCTGCTTTCTGCACTCTTTATACTTAAGCCTGCTAAAAATTAACTACACTAACGAAGCGTCATGTACAGCCTTGACTGTGGACAACGCCGCTTCAAGACTATCGTAAACGGCATTACCGACAATCACTGTATTCGCATATTTCGCCGCTTGCGCCGCTTTCTCGGCAGTGTCGATTCCGCCGCCATAAAACAATTGAGCTTGTGTAAGGACTGCTCTTGCGCGCCTCACAATCTCCATGTCACCGAACATCCCGCTGTATTCTATATATACAACGGGCAATCTCATCAGCCTATCCGCCATGTAGAGATGCGCCGTTATGCTCTCAGCATCATGCGGAGCTTGAGAGCCGGTCAGTCTAGCAGCTTCCGAGCCATCGTTAAAAATCAAATAACCCTCCGCCGTCGTTTGCTCCCAAGGGATAAATGCTCCGAACCTTCGAAGCGCGCGTGTTTGCCGGCCTGTCAGCCACTCTGCATGCTCTGTATTCAGCACCAACGGGATAAAATAATGATCAAACCCCGGTACAGCCGCATCCTCACTGGATACCTCTAACGCACAGGTAACCTCATAACGCCTGATTCGCGACATCAATTCAACTGTATTATCATAGTTCACGCCGCTCGATCCGCCTACAATTACGGCATCCGTGCCTGACATGCAGACGGCATCCAACGCTTCATCGCTGATTTCCCGGTCAGGATCGAGCTTAAAAGCATGCTTCCATTGTTTATATATCGCGGATTGCTGCTGCATAATAACCTCCGAGCTACAAATGCAAGTTCTCTAAAAGTCTATTCAACCACGAGTACGATGTCAATGGAATAGCATTCCTCTTATAGCTCTAAGGCCTCAATACGCTCGAGGACAGCGAATTCGTTGGGGTACAGCATGAGATACTCCGTCAAGCCTACCATCCTAAAGAGCTTCTCGTAGTGCGGAGTGACTCCCCAAGCAAAGGTATGAGCACCTGCTTTAAGCGCCATACGGGTAAGACGAATCAGTACAGCCATTCCCCCGCTATTAATATAGGCCACTTCTGAAATATCAAGCGCCAGGAAACGAATGCTCGTGCCAAGCTCAACATTGCCTGCAAAATCTGCAATCAATTCCTTCTCCGCGGATTTCGTCAGTTCCCCATAGAGTTTAAGAACCAAGCCATTCGGAAATTGTCTCGTCTCCATTGAAAATGATTGTTCCATCCGTCGCCAACTCTCTTTCATTTCATTACTCTTCATGATCCTGTTTCGTTTTGCGCATGAAATAAAGTTCGGTATAAAATCCACGATCATCACGACCAGTTGCCCAATAATCAGCTAACGAATCAATCATGACCAAGCCCCAGCCGCGCGGATCGACGGACTCCAGCTTCTTCATCATTTCATCTTCATCCCGGGACACACGAGGGAAATAACCCCCGCCCTCATCGTATATTTTACAGACAGCAATCATCGACCCTATCTGCGCCGTAACCGTTACATAGGAATTAGGCTGCAATCGGTTGCCGTGTTCAATGGCATTAATCATTGCTTCCGCTACTGCGCTTTGTACATCCTCGCGAACCGTAGACTCCGGCCATCTCTCTTCGATCCATCGGCCAAGCTCATGTGCTACCTGTCTCTCATCACCTAAATGGCTCCGGATCGACCATTCTCTGGTCGTAAACGCATGGTTAAAGAGCGCGCCTACGCTGCCGTGCGCTGCCGCAGATGCAGCGACATCAAACTGAGCAAGCGAGCTGCGGTATTCGCCTGCAAGATCCAGAACGACAACGGTACGGTCGTCACGTCCCGGCCCGCTTCGCTCATCCATTCGTATGAGCCAATCATCTACAAACTTTGCCATATCAAGTCCAGGCCCCCAAGTGGAAAATTCCGCCTCTAACCCTTCAAAGCTATACATGCTGCCGCCTTCGTCATCGGCTTCTATTAATCCATCGGTATATAGAACAAACCGATCGCCAGCACCAAGCTGCAAGCATTTCTCCTCGTAGACTGCTTCAGAATCAAAGCCTATCGGCAAGGAGCTGCAATCGACTGCCGTATAAGTACCATCCGTCTTGACAATATATGGCGATAGATGCCCTGCACTGGCATACAGCACCGTGTCCAAGGAAAGATCGATCACTCCCACGCCGATGGTGATGGAGCCTTCCTCCCCCATCGCCTCGCACAGCTGCCGGTTCATCCGCGCCAGTACTTCTCCCGGACTTCCGTTCCTTCTGATTTCTGAGCGGAAAAGCAGCAGCTGTGCGGACATAAGAAGCGCTGCAGGCATTCCTTTCCCAGAAACGTCGCCAATCATAACTGCAAATCGGCTTGAGCTTAGCGATACCACATCGAAAAAATCTCCGCCGACTTCATTGTAAGGCTGGCAGCGTGCGGTGATCCGGTAAGATCCAATCGTCATATCACCTGGAGGGAGCAGCTTCTGCTGCACGTTGTAAGCGAGCTTCAGCTCCTTCTCCAGCGATTCATAATCCCGATTGACTCGAGATTGCAATTGATTGAGAACCACAGCCAGTTCCCCGGCCTCATCATTAGAGATTACGGACATACTCGCGCTAAGATGCTTGCGTTCGTCCACTAATGCACGGATATGTCTAATCAAGCTGCGAAGTTCCTGACGGAATTGCATCGTAACAAAACCAAATATCAAAAGACCGATTGCAAGATAAAACCCCGCAATACAAGCAAATTTATAAGGACTGATGGATTGGTCAGTGTCTGCTGCCAGCATTGCCAGTTCGAATAAATTCAAAACCGCAGCAATAAAAGTGCTGATGTAGGTAAGGAGTATCGGCTGCGCGATAGAAGCTCCTCCAGAGAAGCTTGCAGCCGAAGGCTTCAGCTCTGTCACAACAGCCCGCATCAAGCAGCGCGCCAAAGTAAAAATAAAAATACCGACAATAAAGGTATCGCTCAATTCACCTGCAAGCTGACCCAGCTGCAGCGACCAGGCATCACTGCCTGATTCCGCCCCATTAAATGCGTGAAACCCGATTGCAGCCAGAGAGCCTAATATAAGTAGGATGGAGAAAAGTTCATATGGCAGTCTGTAAAGCATTCTCAAGGTAGAAGATTGTTCAGCCTCACACGGTTCGCTGCCCCTGAAATTCATCAGAGGACGGAGGCGTAAAAAAGAGAATCCCAGCAAAACAGCTATTATAAATACATATATGGCCAAGGTTATGGGGCAGCTAGAGCCCGACAAATCACGAAAGGCCACATTGATGATAAAGAAGTGCTCCAGCTCAATGAGAACAGCCCCCATTAAAAAGGAAACCGCAAAAATCGCAAGGAGATATTTCATCATCGATCGTCTTCCGAGCAAGGCCTTTTGCATGATACTTTTTATTATTTCCATACAAGCAGTCGAATTTCTTCCAGCGGTTCTATGCCGAGCTCTTCTCTGCAAATTTTCTCAAGACGCCTGTACCAGCTAATCGCCTCTGCTCTACGTCCAAGATTCAAGCAATGTCTAATCATCGTTTCATAGGCATTCTCTTGATCAGGCCGAAGGGCTATCCACTCCGCTATCCGCTGTTCAGCACGAGCATCATCACGGCGCTCCATATGATACATCGCCAAACGCTTCAGCATCGTTGTCTGCCGATCAAGCAGCTGCTCTCGAATACGCTCAAGCCACTCTGCATAAGGAAGCTCAGTGCCTAGTTGTCCGTATAACGGCATCGCTTCTTCGTAAAGCCGGCATGCCGCTTCCCAGTCATCGGTCCATAACTGATCCCCAACCCTGGAAAGGGTCAGGAAGGTTTCGGCATCAATGCCGTCAAAACTGTTCTCTTCAATTCCGATCACACCGCGTTTGGCATAGACAAGATCCTCGGATAAACCGAGCTCCTTCAGTGCCTGTCTCAAATCATGCAGGGTGACGTAAAGCTGATTCGACCGTTTGGAGGCTTCTCCTTCACCGAATACCCGTTCAATAACCTGTTCACGGTTTGCCTTGTACCCTGGCTGGAGAAGCAGATAAATAAACAGCTCTCCTGCTTTGCGCCGCTTCCATACGGGTTCGGCGACTTTGCCGTTCGTCGCTTCAAAGCGAATCCCATTGATCAGCATCACCTGCCATCTAACCGTCGCAGCTGCCGTTTGCGCTTTCGTGCCGCCGCTGCGTTTCTTCTCTTTCTGAGCCGCTTTTGCTGTAACGTTCGACTTTTCGGATTGCCCCGTCAATTGATTATAGTCACGCTTCAGCACCTGAAGCGCTTGCCGGGCTGCAGGGGTAACAACTAATTGGTGATACCGCTCAAGCAGTTCGATCCCATTAGCCGCCTCCGCATAAGCACCTTCCGCAAGATTCCGCTTTATTTTTGAAGCCGCTGCATACATTTGGACTTCGATGTCACCTGATAAGGACTCTGGAACGAGCTCATCGCCAGCATCCAATATAATGGCTTTACATAAATAAGCATACCGTAATGGCAGCTCGTCACAGGTTTGAATGGTTGGATTCGGATTCGTCAGAATGTCATAGACCGCATCTGAGTACTGTTGATCCCCGGCATGCCGTTTCAGCCAGTTTGTTAAAAGCAGCCAGTCCTGAGCCTGAACCGGAACAGGATTAAACAGCATATGGTCCAGGAGAACAAAACCTGTCCAAATCGGCTTGCTTTCTTGCCGGAATCGCTCTGCAGCCTGAAAGAAAAGCGCTTCGGCTCTGCCAGTGCCATCATTGCCCTGCGGGCTGCCGTTTGCCGCTGCTCTTGCTAGCGCCCATGGGACAAACCCGCTGCAGAATTCCGGTGTCCGATTCCATTCCTGTCCGAGCAAAGCCAGTAACGGCTGCGATTCCTGCCGATCACCAACTTGTTCATATAGCAAGCTCAGCATGCCCATCATTGCAAGCATGGATGCTTCATCAGCCTGTGCTGCAAACCCCTTGAGCGCAGCCTTGAGCAGCTGCTGTGTCTCCATGAGCTGTCCATCGAGCAGTCCGTTCTCGCATTCAGCGCGAAGAAGCAGGGGGGATTTCATTCTGATCTCCGAAGGAACTACAAGCAGCTGCTCCGCAGAGGGCATATGACCGTCCAAAATAGCTTGTTCTAGCGCAAGTACTTCTTGCAGCCACTTGTCTTGATTAGTCGTCAAATGGTTATTTTGTTTCATCCTGCATGTTCACCACGTTCACCTTTTTCTGCCAATCGAGGAACCTAAAGAAAGCCTACCGATTGCAGAGAGTAGAGTTAATATTTGCTACTATTCGCCTTAATTCGTCAAATCCCTTCCTAAAATTAAAAAGCTCTAAGAAAATTAATATTCATAGTTATCACCTATACTGGATAATTTTTCAATATCAAACCTTTTATCTTATTAACAGAATGATTACTGCAATGACTTCCCTCTAAATTATATCTGCATTTATAGAATCTAAATAGAGAAAATAGAAATATCCATGCATATTGCTGCTAATCCAAAGAAAAGTTTCAATTCCCTTTTGAAGCAAATTATTAGAACTTAAGTAAGCGTAGGCAGCTTGGCGGGCAGGCGTCACGAACAGCAGTGAGCGCCTCTAAAAAACCCACAACCCCCGCCGGAGGCAGGGGTTGTGGGTTATAGTCAACTGAGCTTAATCAGCCGTTGGTTTATTTGACCAGTTGCCCCCGCGTTACGCCAAGCTGGTTAATGGCTTTCAGGCTTCGCCAAACTTGCGTTCCGCTGATATGACCGGTAATTGCACGGCTGTACAAATCAATGACCTCTTCGACTTTATCAGCAGTTTCCTCCAAGAACTCGATCCGGAATGAAGACACTCCCATGTCCACAAACTGTCTGACGTACTCCGCACCCGATTGCTCGATCGCATTGTAAACCGTATTCCGGCAGCCCTCGTCCACCCGAACAGGGTGAGACATCCCGATTCTGTCCTGAAGCGATACGCGGCGCTCCTCACATGGACGCCCGCAGTTCGTGAAATCCGTACCCTCGCTGAGGAACGTGCAGTACACGCAATGCTCGGTATGGAACATTGGAAGATGCTGGTGGATGACAACCTCCATCTTGGACGTATCGGTACGGCGCAGCAAGTCAAACATTTGCTGGACATTGAGATCATAAGAAGGAGTGACTAGACTGCAGCCCGCATCCACAAAAAGGTCCGCTGCCTTATGGTTCGCAATATTGAGAGAGAAATCGCCGATCAATTGCGGAAATTTCTCATCCGGCTTCGCAGCTCTTGCGCGCAGATAATAGTAAAGCGCTCCGGTATTACGAACTAATACCGCGTCCGGCTGCAGCTTCAGAATGTTGGCATGGTAGCCATTCTCGCCAGGCATGTGGATCCGCGGTGTTGCCAATGCGATCGGCTTGCCTGCGCTCCGGGCAAGCTGCATCGCAGCAGGGAACTGCTTGATGAATTCGAAGTCGGCATAAACCATGCCAACCTCTTCTGACCTCACTGCCGCTTCAAGCTGTTCGAGGCTCCGGCATAATACGGTCAACTTCGGAGATGCTGCAATTTCCGAGCCGGTTGAGGGTTCCGTTGAACGGACAGCCGGTGCCGTACCCGATCTTACATCCGAGTATACGTTAACTTCGCGCTTCATATATACAGGAGGCTTAGGCCGTTCACCCACCAGCTGCTCTACAGCCTCGCGGCGCATCCGATTCAGCTCTCTCATCGGTACGATTAGATCGCCTTGCAGTTCCAGATCAAGCGATTCAAGCTGATAAACCGTTCCGCCCAGACGACCCAGCTGTTCTTCGAGCAATTCGCGGTCCATCGGCCTCTTCTGCGCTAGCTCAAGCTCCAGCTCCGAGACAATCTCGACCGTGGTTCCTTTCTGTACATCCGTCCACCAGGTACGCAGCGGCTGACCGAGTGAACCTCGAACTTTCACGCTCAGGGGAAATACACGATAAGGCTTCTCTGTCTCGAACGATGCCCGCAGTCTGCGGTCAAGTGCCGGGTCATTTGTCTTCCATATCCGGTCTCCAACATGCACTCGTCTCAAATCAACGTCATTGCGTCCGGGAACAAGCTCAATGACGATGCCTTCCTGAGCTTCGCCTTCCAGCTTCGTGCCTTGTCTGCGTAAATCGTAAACACGTCCGCCTTCTTCTTTCTTGGTCGGATCTCCAGCATCAAATACGATACCGTCCCCGCGCTTAATCGGCGCCTCAATCCGGCAGAGAACGGCATCGCGAAGGATCTTCTCCACACGGCCGAGATAAACGCCGCGGCTCTTCGGAAAGGTGCCTTCAACGAGCATTTTATTGTTCGTCCCCTTCAGAAAGCCATGCGTGAAACCACGGGAGAAGCTCTGCTGGAGCTCCCGCATCTCTTCCTTTGAAGGCGCTGAACGGTCTCCGTCAAAATATTTATCGATGGCATGACGATATTTGCTCACAACGTTGGCCACATATTCCGGACTTTTCAACCGGCCTTCGATCTTGAAGGAAGTTACGCCCGCTTCAATAAGCTCAGGCACCAGCTCAACTGCCGCCAGATCCTTCGGAGACAGCAAATAAGTGACGTCACCCATAATTTTCTGCGTTCCATCTACCATCAAATCATAAGGCAATCGGCAGGCCTGCGCACATTCCCCCCGGTTAGCCGAACGTCCGCCCCACATCTCTGAGGTCAAACATTGCCCGGAATACGATACGCATAACGCCCCGTGAACAAATACTTCCATTGGAAGCTTCGCTTGGTCCCCGATGGTCTTGATTTGCTTCAAATTATTCTCCCGTCCAAGAACAACCCGTTCAATATCAAATGGCTTTGTAAATTCAACAGCCTCGGGAGATGTGATCGTCATCTGCGTAGAACCGTGAATAGGGAAATCGGGCGAAAGCTCCCGTATGAGCTTGACCAATCCCAAATCCTGCACGATAACAGCATCTACCCCCGCATCTATGCAGGCTTCAATAAGAAGCTTCGCCTCTTCCATCTCGTCTTCAAATACTAATATATTAAAGGTTAGAAACCCTTTCACACCATAGCTATGCAAAAAAGCCATAATTTCAGGCAGTTCTTCCGTATGAAAATTGTTGGCCCTTGCCCTGGCGTTAAATTTCTCAACACCGAAAAAAACCGCATCGGCTCCGTTCGCCACTGCTGCGCGCATGCAGTCCCAGTCGCCTGCGGGTGCCAGCAGCTCAACATCTTGCCGTTTGAATGTTACCATCTACCCTGTTCGCCATCCTTATCTATCAATCGCTTATTTGCTTTAAGTGTAACAGAGCACCATCCATGAATCCACCTCAAAGCGAAAAACACCACACCTTTCCGGATATTCCGAAAAGATGCAGTGCTTTTCAATCAAACGGATGATTTAGTTCAGGGTAAATGAAGCAGCAATTTGATCGTATAAATTACGGCTTTTTTCTGTGTAGTTCGCTGTAATAACCGAAAAGGATAAGATATACACACTTCCATTCTTATCAAAAACATACTGCACAATCGTATGCGGAATTTCCGTTTTCGGCAGCTCTGTTACGACTTTATATAAAGTTTTGCCATTCACCGTGACAAATGCCGTTTGGACAACAGCACCTGCAGCTATCATATCAACATCCTCTGAAGCGTTTTGTTTGATTGCTTCAGCAAACTGGCTGGCAGTCCCATTAATATCGATAACGTTAATACTAAACGCACCGTAAGGAACCCCGTAGACTACTGCGTCCTTCTCAAAATCCTTCTTTATGCCAGACCAAGATTCCGGCAGTGTAATTGAATAGCCGTATTTCTTGCTCGTTTTCGTAATGGTCGCATCAAGATCCTGAGTTTCTTCGATGTCACTGAAGTTGGCATCCACATAAGCCGTATTGATATCCAGTGAATGCATGATTTGATTAAACAGCGATTCTCCTTTTGAAGGATCCTCCATGCTGTACATAAATTGGGCCGTGTATCTATGTTTGCCGGAAACCAAATAAACATCATGCTCGCTGTACCAGGTTTTCTTATCCAACGAAAATTCATACGTTAACACTTGTGCGGGTCCATCAGCCAGCGAATTCGTTGATTCGGTCACATTGCGCAGGTAATCCGGTTGAAAATCACTTTCGATGCTTGCGCGGTTACGCTGCATCCACTGTACGTCAGTCTCCGTATTATTGACAGAGCTGATCCGGAAATCCATGAAGCCATCTTCACTTTCATATTTAGGGCGGTCACTCTCTGTATCACGAACCCAATCAACCGGCAGCTTAACCGTTAAGCCGTACTCTTTATCGACCACCGTCATGAAACCGTCTTTCACTTTGGTTACATCTTTGAGGGTGGGATCATTGAATGCGAAAGTTATCTTAAAACTATCGAGTAAAGATTGATATTTGTTTAATCCATCACGCGTTTCGGATTTGGCGCCAGCCATGACGATGTAAATACGATTGCCCTGCTGAATAGCCCGGTATTCAAAGAACCAGCCTTTCCGATCGCGGCTTACGACCTTTTCAAAAGTAGAATCACCGACTGTGATTGATTTTTTCTCGACTATAAATTCCGTTTCGTTAAAATAATCCTGTACATACTCGCGAAGCTCTTCGCGGGTATACGGCTGATCCACATCATCAACGGTAACGACGATGCTTGGATCGCCTGAACCATCGGACCAGACTGTAGCATTACCATTATCGCTTTGGTAGGACAAGGATACATCGGTTGGATAATTCATTGACCAGCCGTAATAGCTGTCGCCAACCTTGGATTTACCGGCATCCGGATTGATTCCGCCAGTATTCGTATCATCGCCGCCTCCGGCTGCGCCAGCTTTAACGCCTTTAATGATAATTTGTTTGCCGGCTACGCTGATTGTTGCGCCAAAAGATGTTGCTATAACACGAAGCGGAACCATGGTTGTATTATTAACGACCTTCGCTTCGGCAGCCAGCGTGGAAGCAGCGCCGTTCACTTTAACAACTTTGCTTCCAATCGTCAGGATAACGGAAGTCTGATTATACGTAAGTGTAATGATTTTATTTTTTTCTAATTTTAAGCCTGCTCCGAATGCTTTGGTGATGACGCTAAGGGGAATAAATGTCGTCCCTTTAACTTGGAAGGGCTTCTCAATCGTGGAGATCACTCCATTAACCGTTAATGCTGGACTTCCGATCGATAATTTGATTTCAAGCGGAGCAGCTGAAGCTCCGGCAACAGCCGGTAAAAGTGCAATAAACATACATAATGCGGTGAACATAACGACTAGACGCTTCATCATCCTTCGCTTCTCCCCTTTGCGCAGTTAGCGCGGCCGGCCTCTTATTGGACCTCAATAGTGATCTTCTTTGTTACGATATCTCCGCCGGATTGCAGCGTAACTTCGATCTTCTGACCAGGCAGATAGGCCTTCAGCAGCTCATTCAGCTCAACGATCGATGTGATCGCCTTACCGGCGATGGCGTATATGAAGTCCCCCTGCTTCACATTTAATTTGCGGGCAGATTCATTCGTCACGGACGTCACCTTGAGCGGATCGGTTGTCGGCAGCCCGACAATAGCCGCCCAGCTCTCCTCGAGACCTAGTCCAAGAGAAGGGCGCATCACTCTGCCATACTTAAAGAATTGATTCACTACGTAGCGGACGGTATCGGCCGGTATAGAGAAACCAAGGCTTTCGATGCCTGAACTTACGAACTTCAGGGAGTTAATTCCAATAACCTCACCCTTCAAATTAACAAGCGGTCCACCGCTGTTGCCCGGATTAATAGCCGCATCCGTTTGGAGCAGCTTGTATGAGGATGAAATGGAACGATTCATCCCGCTCAGCACACCCGTAGTCGCCGTATTACGCAAGGAGAAGGATACAGGGGTACCAATCGCGATCACGGTCTCCCCTACTTGAAGCTGCAGCGGTACCGGGGCAAATACAGCCGCTTTCATATTCGCAGCATTAATCTTCACTAAGGCTAAATCGCTGGTTTCATCGATATTGACTCGTTTACCTTCATATTGCTTGCCTTCTGCTGTAACCACTACAATATTGGTCATATCCTTTACAACATGGGCATTGGTCAATATCCACCCGTCTGCTTTCCAAACGACACCTGTTCCATGAGCCAGTGCGTAGCGGTCTGAGCTGCTGCTGCCCGCAGGTTTACCGATGATAGCAACAACGGAAGGAGATACCTTCTTAATGACATCCGGGACTTGTGATAATGGCGTGTATGTATACGTTTTTGATTTGGCGTCATAGGCGCCTGTGCCTCCCAGCTGCTTTGTAAGCGAGCTTGCCTTCACATAGACCTCTCCGTTAATGACCTTTGCTTCGAGCGAGGTTGATCCTGCGCCGCTGCCAGCTGCTATAGCTGATCCAGCCATTATTAATGCTCCAACTGTAATGAGACAAAATACACGCAACCACTTTCTTCTCAACGCTGCTCCTCCGATCAATCTCATGGATAAATTAGAAAATTATGCTAGAATAGCTAAAATTATTCTACTATACTTTTAATCTTCTAACAATCCTCATTTTACTACTATTTACCTAATTATTAATCATCGCTCCCGGTTGTGTGATACTTTAGGGCTAATTCTGATTCCATTTTGCTTCAGTGTTCGTTAAACAAAGCCGGGCGACAAAGATAGAGTCAGCAGTTTATTTGATAGTTTGCGCTTTCAGGTTTTTGTCCATTTTATATCCGATTTTGTCATTTGACTTTGCAGATGTTAACCTTAGCTATGGCTCATGCTATAATGAGACATCTGGAATCTACTCAATGAAATGGGAGGCTTACTGAACAATATGAAACTTGGTGTATTCTCCGTACTATTTGCGCAAAAGCCGTTTGAAGAGGCACTTGATTACATTGCTTCCAAAGGACTAGATGCTGTAGAGCTTGGCACTGGCGGTTATCCAGGCAACGCTCACTGCGATCCTGACGAGCTTCTTGCTGATAAAGGCAAACTTAAAGCATTCAAACAAGCGATTGATTCACGCGGTCTGACAATCAGCGCTTTAAGCTGCCATGCAAATCCACTTCACCCGCAAAAAGCGATTTCAATCGAGCATGATTCCATTATCCGCAAAACAATTGCACTCGCTTCTGAGCTCGGCGTTTCTGTTGTTAATACATTCTCCGGATGCCCGGGCGACCATGAAGATGCTAAATATCCGAACTGGCCGGTAGCGCCTTGGCCGAATGACTTCCAAGATATTTTGAAATGGCAATGGGAAGAGAAAGTAATTCCTTATTGGTCAGAAATTGGTAAACTCGCGACTGAAAGCAATGTGAAGATCGGTCTTGAGCTTCACGGCGGTTTCTCCGTCCATAGCCCGGCTACCTTGCTTCGCCTTCGCGAAGCAGCTGGCGATGCAATCGGAGCCAACCTTGACCCAAGCCATATGTGGTGGCAGGGTATCGATCCTGTTCAAGCGATTCACATTCTTGGACGCGCTGGCGCAATCCACCATTTCCATGCCAAAGATACTTCGATCGATCCAATCAACATCAATCATCACGGTGTTACGGACATGCAGTCCTACAGCCTGATGCTGGATCGCGCTTGGCAGTTCCGTACGGTTGGTTATGGACATGATCTTAAAGTTTGGTCTGATATCATTAGCGCTCTTCGTCTGGTTGGCTACGATTATGTAGTGAGTATTGAGCACGAAGACGGATTGATGTCCGTAGACGAAGGCTTCACAAAAGCTGTTCAAAATCTTCAACAAATCCTCATTCGCGAGCCGCTTGGCGAGATGTGGTGGGTATAATCAGTCAGCTGTAACCGAAGAACCTCCGGCATCTTGTGCCGGAGGTTCTTTTTGAGGATATGTGAGTCAAACCATACGAAAAAAGCCGCCGAAATCTTGAGCGCTCAAGATTTCGGCGGCTTACGAATGGCATATTCTAAGTATCGAATATTAGCCTAAGCTAACCATACTTTGAAGATCATTACGTAGTTTGCAAACAGGAATACCGCAAGGGAAACTGTTGCAAAACCGATCGCAAAGACATTCTTCTTCGGACGGGCCATCAGCAGGCGAACCCAACCGATAAATATAACAACTGTGAATAACAACATCAGAATATCCATTGGATCAAACTTTGTTAGTGTGGCTGCAGCTGCTTCTGCAAGATACATAGAGGGACCTCCTTCATTTTCGCACATAGCCTATATTAACTAATGTTATCCTCATCACGCTCACGATGCAAGTATCTGATGTGAATCGTAACAAGTTTGTCACCAATTTGCGAATCGTATTATTATTATAAACCTTGTGTATGTATTGTATAATAAAAACTTATAGTTGTAAGTACCCCATTTCATTGTTCGTTACAGCAAAATATGATACCATTCTTGTAGCATATTCATACCTGGGTCGCACGGATTATCCGTATGATCACCGAAGCATAAATTTGAGGAGGCAATAAACTAATGGCTTATGAAGCTGTTTGGATGAAAGATCCATCCAAATTGAATAAATTTGAGTTCGTTAAAGCAGAAAAAGACGGTCTTGATGTTATTCGCACAATCATCGATAAATATTCAAACGAGGGTTATGATTCCATCCCTGAAGATGATATGAACCGCTTCAAATGGGCTGGCGTTTATGAGCAAAAACCGCGTGATGGCCATTTCATGATGCGTATCCGGATTAACACTGGTATTATTACAACTGCGCAAGCTCGCGCAATTGCTTCCATCGGCCGTGATTACGGACGTGATCTGATTGACGTCACTACCCGCCAGGCTATTCAATATCACTGGCTGCGCGTAGAGAACCTTCCTGATATTTTCAACCGTCTTGAAGCTGTTGGTCTCTATTCCTACGAAGCTTGCGGCGATTGCCCGCGTACGATCGTTGGTAACCCGCTTGCCGGTATCGACACAGACGAGCTGATGGATACACGTGCTATTGTTGAAGAAGTCAATGACTTCTTCCTGATGAACCGTGATTATTCCAATCTGCCGCGTAAATATAAAATGTCAATTTCATCCAATATTTATAACAATGCGCATGCAGAGATCAACGATCTTGCTTTCGTACCTGCAACAAAAGTTATCGACGGGGAAGAAGTAATCGGCTTTCATGCTTTCGTAGGCGGCGGCTTGTCTGCTAAACCGCATCTTGCCAAAGAGCTTGATATCTTCGTCCGCCCGGAAGAAGTACTGAAGGTTGCCAAAGGCGTTACAGAAATTTTCCGTGACTACGGTTACCGCGAGAAGCGTCACCAAGCTCGTTTGAAATTCCTTATGGCCGATTGGGGCCCAGAGAAATTCCTTGATAAATTGATCGAGATCATCGGTGCTATGCCTTCTAAAGGTGAAAGCAAAGTGGTTGGCTGGAACGCCGTTTACTACGATGGCGTATTTCCGCAAAAACAAGAAGGCTTGAATTTCATCGGTCTTAACGTTCCCGTTGGCCGTACGAATTCCGATGAATTGGAACAGCTGGCTGATGTTGCAGATAAATACGGTGACGGTACGATTCGTACAACGATGTCCCAAAACATCATACTTGCCGGCATCCCGACTGACAAAATCGAAGAAGCACTTCAAGCGCCTGTCCTGCAGCGTCTATCCCCAAGTGCGAAACCATTCATGAGCCGTACGGTATCTTGCACAGGGAATGAATTCTGTAACCTTGCTGTTGTCGAAACCAAGGAGCGTGCTCGCCGCGTTGCAGAATATTTGGATGAGCATATCGATCTGGATGAGAAAATTCGTATCCACTTCATCGGCTGTCCAAATGCTTGCGGTCAGAAGCATATCGCGGATATCGGCTTACAAGGCGCACTTGTAAAAACACCTGATGGCATGGTCGATGCATTCGATATCGCTGTAGGCGGTATTCTCGGGCCAGGAGCTATGTTCAACCAAGCGTTGAAGGGCCGTGTTAAAGGCGATGATATTGCCGGTGTATTAGCACAACTAATCACTTTCTATAAGGAAGAACGCCAAGCGGGCGAGACCTTCCACCAATTTGTTCTACGAGTGGGAGTTCCGGCATTCCAAGAGAAACTGACTGCTATCTTGGCAGTAACCGCATAGATGATGTATAACAAGACCAAGCTTGCTTGGTCTTGTTTTTTTGTATTTACGCGTACCTTAACAAAAAAACCCCCTTCGAGGATCGCCTCTCCACTTGAGTGTACGAGGCGATCCCTGAGGGGGTCTTTCCTGATTCAAATCATAATCGGCTAATCGGCAACGCCTGCAGCCACACTCTCGGCTGCCCGCTGCTGCTGAATCGTACGCTCGCGGTCACGCTCGAGTACGGGCTTCAGATAATGGCCTGTGTAAGAATCCTGTGCTTTAATTACTGCTTCCGGAGTTCCGGTAGCAACGATGGTTCCACCGCCATTACCGCCTTCTGGCCCAAGGTCTACCAGATAATCCGCTGTTTTGATAACATCCAGATTATGCTCAATGACAAGTACAGATTCACCTGAATCCACTAAGCGATGCAGGACGACCAACAGACGGTCAATGTCATCCACATGCAAGCCCGTGGTAGGCTCATCCAGAATGTACAAGGTCTTACCTGTGCTTCTGCGATAAAGCTCTGCTGCGAGCTTCACACGCTGCGCTTCGCCGCCTGAGAGCGTCGTTGCCGGTTGTCCAAGCTTCATATAGCCTAGACCCACATCAAACAGCGTTTGGAGCTTGCGGTGAATCCGCGGGATATTCTTGAAGAACTCACAGGAATCCTCTATCGTCATCTCCAACAAATCAGCGATGCTCTTGCTTTTATATTTCACTTCAAGCGTTTCACGATTGTAGCGTTTGCCCTTGCAAATTTCACAAGGTACATAGACATCCGGCAGGAAATGCATCTCAATTTTGATGATTCCGTCGCCTCGGCATGCTTCGCAGCGTCCACCCTTCACGTTAAAGCTAAATCTGCCCTTCTTGTACCCCCGGACTTTCGATTCATTCGTATTGGCATACACATCACGAATATCATCAAACAAGCCCGTGTACGTAGCAGGGTTAGAACGCGGTGTACGGCCAATCGGTGACTGGTCGATCTCGATCACCTTCTCTAGATTCTCGAGACCGCGGATTTCTTTATGCTCTCCGGGGCGGGTCTTCGCTTTGTTCAAATCGCGAGCCAAAGCCTTGTACAGAATTTCGTTTACCAGGGTTGATTTGCCCGATCCGGATACACCGGTGACTGCCGTGAAAACGCCAAGCGGTATTTTCACATGAATTCCTTTGAGATTATTCTCTTTAGCCCCTCTAATTTCAAGCCACTTCTCCGTTGTTGTCGGTCGACGCTTAAGCGGTACTGGAATGAATTTGCGCCCGCTCAGGTAAGCTCCCGTCAGCGATTGCTCGTCCTCCATAACCTCCTGCGGCGTCCCCATCGATACAACTTGACCGCCATGGATGCCCGCTCCCGGTCCAATATCAATGATGTAATCTGAGGCCAGCATCGTATCCTCATCATGCTCAACGACGATAAGAGTATTACCGAGATCACGCATATGCTCAAGCGTCTTAATCAGCTTGTCGTTGTCCCGCTGGTGAAGGCCGATGCTCGGTTCATCCAAAATATAGAGAACGCCCATCAAGCTTGAGCCGATTTGGGTAGCCAGACGGATACGCTGTGCCTCCCCGCCGGACAGTGTTCCCGCCGCGCGATTGAGAGAAAGATATTCCAGTCCAACGTTTACCAGGAACCCCAGACGGCTGTTGATTTCTTTGAGAATCAAATTTGCGATCGTACGATCCTTCTCGCTGAGTTCAAGGGTATCAAAGAACCGCTCTGCCGCACCTATAGAAAGTCCGGTAACATGCGCGATATTCTCTTTGCCGATTGTAACTGCCAAGCTTTCTTTACGCAGACGATTGCCTTTACAGCCCCCGCATGGCTTAGCGCTCATGTATTGCTCGATATGCTCACGTATGCCATCGGAGCCGGTTTCCCGGTAACGACGCTCCAGATTGTTAACAATCCCTTCGAACGGTACTAAGGCTTCCTTGGAATGGCCAAAATCGTTCTCATAACGGAACCGTACGCGTTCGCCGCCTGTTCCATACAGCAGCTTCTTCATATGTTCCGCCGTCAGCTCGCTGACCGGAATATTCTTAGGGATTTTGAAATGCTGGCAAACCGCGTCCAAGAACTGCGGATAATAGTTCGAAGTGCTGCCTGCCCATGCTTCAAACGCTCCTTCTTCAATTGATTTACTCGAATTAGGCACAAGCAGATCCGGATCGACAATCATCTTGGCTCCCAGACCATCGCAATCCGGGCAAGCGCCGTACGGACTGTTGAACGAGAACATCCGCGGCGCTAACTCATCTATGCTGAAGCCGCAAACGGGGCAAGCCAGCGAGGAGCTGAACATCAGCTCTTCCTTGTCCATCACGTCTACCAGAACTTGACCGCCGGCCAGCTTAAGTGCTGTTTCTAATGAATCGGCAAGACGTGTCTGAATATCTTCTTTCACGACGATCCGGTCCACCACAACTTCTATGCTGTGTTTCTTATTCTTCTCCAGCTCGATCTTCTCGCTTAATTCGCGCAGCTCGCCATTAACGCGCACCCGAACGAAGCCCTGCTTCTGAATATCAGCAAGCAGTTTGCTGTGTTCGCCTTTTCGGCCCGATACAATCGGAGCCAATATTTGCAGCCTTGTCTTCTCCGGATATTCCATAATCCGGTCAACCATCTGCTCTACGGTCTGGGAGGTTATCTCGATGCCATGCTCCGGGCAATGAGGCTTGCCTACACGGGCGAATAAGAGACGAAGATAATCATAAATCTCTGTTACCGTCCCGACTGTCGAACGCGGATTACGGCTTGTCGTCTTCTGATCAATCGATATGGCCGGCGAAAGACCTTCAATGGAGTCGACATCCGGCTTCTCCATCTGACCAAGAAACTGACGCGCATAGGCAGATAAGGACTCCACATAACGGCGCTGCCCTTCCGCATAAATCGTATCGAAAGCCAATGACGACTTGCCCGATCCGCTTAACCCGGTAAGCACGACAAATTTATCCCGCGGAATCGTAACGTCAATATTTTTGAGATTATGGGCTCTCGCCCCTTTGATAATAATTGAATCGATGGCCAACTTCGTATCCCTCCTATACTGCAATCAAAGGGCGCGTGTTGAATACAGCCCTCCGATTGTCAGCTCCATACCCTTATGCCAATCCCATTCGAATCTACCCGGATCTGGTGCTAACCCATCTCCGCTTTCAGCTCAAGCAAGGCGTCCCGCAGCTCTGCAGCGCGTTCGAACTGGAGGTTCTTCGCCGCATCCTTCATTTCGGCTTCTAGCCGCTGTACGAGAGAATGGCGATCCTTCTTGGACATTTTCTCAACACCGAATCCAGTGAGGTAATCGCTCTTCTGCTCCGCAACCTTCGTGGCTTCAATAACCGCATGAACCTTCTTGCGAATCGTTTGCGGTGTTATGCCGTGCTTCTCATTGTAGGCAATCTGGATCGAGCGGCGGCGTTCCGTCTCTCGAATAGCGCTTGCCATGGAATCCGTTATCTTATCCCCGTACATAATAACGCGTCCGTCTGCGTTACGGGCGGCACGCCCGATGGTCTGAATCAGTGAACGCTCCGAACGCAGGAAGCCTTCTTTGTCCGCATCAAGAATCGAAACGAGCGTGACCTCCGGTAAGTCCAAACCTTCCCTTAGCAGGTTAATTCCAACGAGGACATGGAAGGTGCCAAGCCGCAAATCCCGCAATATGGCCAGCCGCTCCAAGGTTTTGATATCCGAATGAAGATACCTTACCTTAATGCCGACTTCCTTCAAATAATCCGTCAGATCCTCCGACATCTTCTTGGTGAGCGTCGTAACCAATACGCGCTCGTCCTTGGCGATTCGATCACGAATTTCTGTGAGCAAATCATCAATTTGACCCTTCGTCGGGCGTACTTCAATAACCGGATCGAGCAGCCCCGTCGGGCGAATGATCTGCTGTACCATGTCTGGGCATTTCTCCAGCTCATAGGGGCCAGGCGTTGCCGAAACATATATAATCTGATTGTCCTTCTCTTCGAACTCTTCAAACCGAAGTGGACGGTTATCCATCGCGGACGGAAGACGGAAACCGTGGTTCACCAATACTTCCTTACGCGCCCTGTCTCCGTTGTACATGGCTCTGATTTGCGGCAGAGTCACGTGAGACTCATCGATAACGACAAGCATATCCTTCGGGAAATAATCCATCAGCGTATAAGGTGTTGCGCCGCGTTCCCTGAACGTAAGAGGGCCGGAATAGTTCTCGATGCCGGAACAAAAGCCCATCTCATGCATCATTTCCAGATCGTACCGCGTCCGCTGCTCCAAACGCTGAAGCTCCAGCAGCTTGCCTTGTTCGCGCAGCTCGGCGAGCCGTTCCTCCAGCTCCGCTTCGATATCCTTAAGCGCAAGCTTCATCGTTTCCTCATGGGTAACGAAGTGAGATGCCGGGAATATGGCGGCATGGTCGCGTTCGCCGACGATTTCCCCTGTAAGGACATCAATCTCCGTGATCCGTTCAATTTCATCTCCGAACAGCTCAACGCGAATGGCCCGCTCATTGTTGGCAATCGGGAAGATTTCAACGATATCGCCCCTTACGCGGAACGTCCCCCGCGCAAAATTGATATCATTCCGCTGATATTGAATGTCGACCAGCTTATGCAGAATCTGCTCCCGTGATTTCTCCATTCCTGTACGCAGGCTTAGCACGAGACTTCCGTACTCTTTCGGTGAACCAAGACCGTATATGCAGGAGACGCTGGCTACGATAATAACATCCCGGCGCTCGAACAGCGAGCTGGTCGCCGAGTGACGAAGCTTATCGATCTCTTCATTAATGCTCGAATCTTTCTCGATGTACGTATCTGAAGAAGGGATGTAGGCTTCAGGCTGATAGTAGTCGTAATAGCTGACAAAATAAGAGACAGCATTATTCGGAAAAAATTCCTTAAACTCACTGCAAAGCTGCGCGGCAAGTGTCTTGTTGTGCGCAATAACGAGCGTTGGGCGATTCAACTCCGCAATGGCATTCGCAATGGTATAGGTCTTCCCCGTTCCTGTTGCACCAAGCAGCGTCTGATGCCTCGCTCCTGCTCTCACGCCCTCAGCGAGCTGACGGATTGCTCCCGGCTGATCGCCCTGCGGCGAATAATCCGATTTGAGTTCAAAAAGCCTTCCCTGCTCCTTTTCCTTCTCAACCATGCCAATTTACACCCCAATCCTCTTCGTTCTATGAATAAAGGCCTATTAATTTGTATACCCAATTGTACCGATAAAATAGACAAGGATCTGTCAAAAATAGATTCTTTCGCATCAAAGACGCAAAACAGCTGCCTTCCGATTGATGCATCGACAGCATAAGAATATGTGTTCCCATTAATTATACAGATTTTGTGTGCCCGATGCAATCGTAGGTTACTGGCAGCCAGAACGATCCTCAATCGGTAAAGCGTTGTTCATATCAAGAAAATGGGGCGTGAACGGTTCAAATGGATATTACAACAATTGTCGGTATTGCTGCAGGGATTGCGGCATTGTTTTTCGGGTTTATATGGGAAGGCGGGCATGCGGAAAGTCTCGTTGAAAAAACCGCCTTGCTCATCGTATTCGGCGGCACCTTCGCTGCTACTGCTGTAAGTTTTCCATTATCTAGATTGAAGCAGATTCCAGATGAGCTTCGTCATGCTTTTCGAAACACATCAACCAATCCTTACGAGATGGTGGACCGCATTGTCGATATGGCGATGCCCGTCCTGGGCAAGCTGGCCAGCTTATTCAAAACACTCCATCATACAATCAGCATTGAAGGCCATACCGATAATCTGGCCATTCAGCCTGGCGGTGCCTTCCAGGACAACTGGGAGCTGTCGGCCGGACGAGCGCTGTCGGTTCTGCGTTATTTTGTGGATCAAGCAAAGATTGAGCCCAAGAAATTTAAAATTGCCGGTTATTGGGATACCCGCCCTGTTGTACCCAACACGATAAATGCAAACAAACAGAAGAACCGGCGTGTAGAAATTACCGTACTTCATCATTTGGATTTAAAATAATCAATGATCGACCGGCTATTAGTAATGGCTGGTTTTTTTGTATCCTTGAAAGCTGTCACCTGCCCCCAGAAATTATCAATCAGGTTTATATCCCAGCCAAGCGGGTAAGTAGGCTTAGCACAGAAACACAGCCGTTACCACTCTAACTTATGTTTTGATGGAAGGCGGACCGCGAGGTTCAGCACCTATTCTTAGGAGGTTGTTTGTATGGATGCCAACAAAAAAATCGTAGGTGTATTTGATTCCGAAGCTGAGGCGATTAGAGCTATTGAAGGCTTAAAAAGAGAAGGCTACACATCCGATGAAATATCGATTATAAGCAAGAACCGGGAGGACCTTGAAGCGGTAACGGAAGAAACCGGTACTAAGGCGCCTGAAGGCACTGCTACGGGCATGGCAACAGGAGGTGTCCTTGGCGGAATTACAGGATTGTTAGCCGGAATCGGGCTTCTTGCTATCCCTGGAATCGGACCCATTCTTGCGGCCGGCCCGATCGTAGCCACCCTGACCGGCGCCGTTGCAGGAGCAGGCGCAGGCGGATTGGTCGGCGGTTTAATTGGATTGGGGATTCCAGAGGATGAAGCCCATGCATATAACGATTACGTGAATGACGGACGAATATTGGTTCTGGTTGATTCCCGCGCAGAACGTGATCATTCCGTATACGATACGTTCCGCACGAACAACTCTTTGAACGCCGCCTCTTATGACCCAATGTATGGAGCAGGAACGACGAACAGAAACAGGTAAGATGACATGCGGGTTGTCACAAAGCTTAGAATCGCATCTCAGAGAACCAAGTTAATACCTGCTGCTGATCCTAGCACAAAAAGGCCGAATCCCGCTTAGAGCATTTCGGCCTTTTTGTTTATTTATTTAGTGCTCTAGAAGATGGCTCTCTGCGTCTTGCCGTGCGTCTTCGCCAAATGATATCAAACAAGGACACAGGACTTGAGGCAGCATAATAGTCCGCCTTATCATCCGGTGCGAGGATGACCCCAAGCTGATGATGCTCACCTGCATACCGCGCCCGCTGAACAAATTTGATTTGTCCCTCATGATTCAGCACCTCAAGCTTACAGAAGGCAGGATTAAGATGCAGCGCATCATAGAGCCCTTCCTTCGAATGAATTCGTCTCCCATTAACCTTATGGAGCACCTCGCCTGACAGAATACCCATGGATTCGGCCGGTGTTCCCGGTATTACCGCCAATACCCGCAACCCCCGTTCATCATGAACAAAATACGGGCTGGTCGTTGTTTCTTTAAACAGACTTACTAGAAGAATCGCTTCATGCAGCAGCAGAGAACAGATCGCAGCTGCAAGCGTCAGCGGTGACCAATACGCAGCACCGACAGCAACTGCGCCGAGACAAAGACCGTAGATAAGCAGCGCTTGCGAAGCGCTTCTCGCTTTAGCCTGCGGCAGCATGGTCCGGGTCATCTCCGTGAACCCGATCATCATCGGAAAACCAATCATCGTGAACCCGCTGCTCCACAAGGAGCTGTCTCCAAACCACGTCGACCAAGGCAGGATTAAATCTGACCCGTGACCGGCAGCTGTCGGCACCAGCATAAGCATTGGCACCGGCCAATACCCCTGAAGCATAAACCCGCCAACGAGCTTCCCCCGCTTCCCTTCCAGGAACAAGGGACTTGAGAATCTTGCCCCCTGCCAGCGAACAAGCAGAGCTTCAGCCAGATGCATAATCGCAACAAGTACGAGCAGCCCCGCGATATCCAGCTTGCTTAAGGATGCTGCCAATTGTCCCAGCCAGCCGCTTCGCTCCGGGAGCGAGGTAAAACCGAGCACCCACTGAAGAACCCCAAGTAAACCGACACTGTAAGCAAAACATAGATAACGAACCCGGATAACGGCAAGAACAGCAGCTGTCCCCCACATCCATAAGACCGCCTCTGCGGTCACCGAAACGCCGAGGAATAATCCGGCGCAGGTCATAATTACACCAACGACTAAACCGGCGATCATCATCCTGCCAAGCGTTCTTGGCCAAGCATGAAGCTTAACATGAAACAGCTTGCGCTCTAAACGGGTCTGCCTCATGTACTGAAGCATGATAAGCAGCACTGCAACGTAATAAAAAGGTGATATTAACAACCCCAGAGCAGCTGAGCCTGCTTGCCGGAGCAATTCTAACGCTATGTCCAAACGCTTCCACTCCCTCTTGGCTGAGAAGTAGTAAGAAGAAACGACCATCCTATGTACGCAAACCGGTTCACGCGAAATCCTGCACCCGTCCGGCGTCATCCTTATGAGGCCATGCATGTTTCTTCACTGTTAACAAAAAAAGAAGGCCGTACCGCGATAACTTCCGCAGGTCCAACCTTCTATCTATTCGACATCTACCCGCCATTATCCTGCCAGCTTTATGATGCCGCGCTGAGCTTCTGCTGAAGAACGTGTACGGCTTTGTTCAGCTGCGTATCATTTTTGTCTTCTTTAATTTGCTGTCCAAGCTGATCTTCGATCTTCTGCGCTGTATTCTTGTCCGTTTTACCGGTAATCGGAAGTCCGGCAGCCTTCTGGAATGCCTTGACCTGCGCTTCCGTATCTGCGCTGTAATAACCGTCTTTACGGTCGACTTTGTAGCCTAAGCCGCCAAGCATAATTTGCAGACTCTTCGTATCTTCGTCGATGGAATCACGGACGAGTGTCTTCGTCTTGGACATTCGCACTACCGTGTAGTAGTCCGGCAGCAGCACCTGCACATCCGGTTTAAGCCCTTTCTCATGGACCCAGTTGCCAAGCGGCGTCAGCCATTTGGCAATTGTCATTTTGATCAGACTGCCATCTGCCATTGCTTTTTCATAGCTGACCTGAACAGTCCCTTTGCCAAAAGAGGTCTCGCCCACCAGAACAGCATGAGCCTCTTCTTGAAGCGCACCAGCCAGCACTTCGGATGCACTGGCGCTGCCTTTGTTCATTAGGACAGCAATGGGATATTTCTTGCCTCCGCCGGCAGACAACGTTTTCTCGCGGTGACCGCTCTTATCTTCCACTTGAACGATCGGCTGCCCCTTCGGCACGAAAGGCTGCGCCACGGAAACGACGACAGGCAGAACGCCGCCCGGATTACCCCGAACGTCGATGATCAGCCCTTTCATCCCCTGCTTCTCAAGGCTCGCTAATTCTTCTGTGAACCGCTCCCCTGTATTCATGGAGAATTGACGGATTTCGATAATCCCGACACCATCACTCCGCAAATGAGCAAATACCGTCTCGTAATCAATATCATCGCGAACGATCGTCAGATGCACCGGCTGAGAAACGCCTTCACGCTGGATCGTAAGTTTAACCTTGGAGCCTTTAGGACCACGGATTTTGGCCACAGCATCTGTCAGAGAAGTACCGTCAAGCTTCTCTCCATTCACGGTGAGCAGCACATCATTGGGAAGAATGCCTGCACGTTCTGCAGGTGAGCCCTTGATCGCGGATTCGATCGTGATCTTGCCGTCCTTGAGCGCCACACCTGCGCCTATACCCGTAAATGAGCCCTCAATGGATTCCGAGAAATGCTGAGCGACCTGCTTCTCCATATAGACGGAATAGGGATCACCCAGTGCCCCCATCATCCCCGTAACCGCCCCGTCTATAACTTTTGCACGATCCACCTCGCGAAAATATTTGGTTTCAATTAGCGCCATGACTGTATTCAGCTTGCTGAGCTCCTTCTCGCTAAGCCCTTCCTGCCCAGCCGACTCTGAGGCTGCCACATCAGCCGGAGAACCGCTGCTGCCAAGAGCGATCCAGCGGTCAGCCAACGTCAGTGTCACAAGTACGGATGCTGCCATCGTAAGTAATACAAAAGCCGCCACCGTACGCCCTTTGAACTGCACGTAAACACCACCTTAAGTTTGACTCTAAGCGCATGCTTGGATGAAACGACCTCGGAAGCAGCGCTTAGTTTTACACTCTAAGCGAAGGCTTGGAGTCATACAACCCGGAAGCTTTCGCTTAGCTTTACACTCTAAGCAAAAGCTTGGAGTCATACAACCCTGGAAGCTTTCGCTTAGCTTTGCACTCGAAGCGAATGCTCCGAGTAATTACTATCCCGAAGCATTCGCTTCATGTTCACCCCAAGTCACAACTCTCCTAGTATATGACAAGCCGCACCCAATTATTTGCATCTTGGGTGCGGCATCATGATCGCGGATGAAAGATCATCCGCTGTTATTTAAGATAAGGAGCAGGATTCACTGCTTTTTCATTCAATCGAACCTCGAAATGCAAATGGTTCCCTGTCGAATCCCCTGTACTTCCAACTTCCGCAATCTTCTGGCCGCGTTTAACCTTCTGGCCCTTCTCGACCTGAATTCCACCGTTGCGGATATGTCCATAAACGGTCCATAACCCGCCCCCATGATCAATTATAACGCAGTTCCCGTAGCCGTTCCACCACTGCGCCACGATTACAACTCCGGACTCCGCCGCATAGATCGACGTGCCCTTCGGCACAGCCATATCCATACCTGCATGAAGCTTCTTCCTGCCCGTTATCGGATGAATCCGATAACCGAACGGCGAGGATAGACGATAAGACGCTTGAAGAGGCATTCCAAGCTTACCGCCCGTATAGTATATCTTCACACTGTTTTTCTTCTTCTTCTCCAGGTCCGATACTTTCTTGGCCAGCTTCATCAGCAGATCTTCCTGCTCTTCACTGATTTCCTCAAGCTCCTCGGCTTTATCTTTATACTGAAGGATCATGACTTCCTTCTGATTCTCTTTGTCCTTGAGAAGTGAATTATAATCATCGAGCTTGGCGTACATTTGTTTCACATCTGCAAGAGACTTCTCAATTTCCTGCTTCTTCTGGGCGACCATGGCCTTGTCTTTCTTGTGAGCCTCCAGAATATCTTGATCTTGTCCAAGAATCGATTGCAGTGAATCCGCGCGATCCAGGAAATCACTGAAGCTTGTCGAGCTCATCAAGACATCCAAATAAGAAACAAATCCGTTCGTATACAAAAGCCGGACACGCGATTGCAGCAGCTTATCACGCGTAACAAGCCTCTCTTCCGCAGCCTGCAAATCCGCTCCTGCTTGCTGGAGGCTGGCTTCGGTATCATCAATTTGTCCCTGCACGTTACTTAAGTGGGTTCCCACCTCGTTGAGTTGGGCAACAATTTCAGAGACGGACTGGGCTGTCTTCTCTTTCATTGCAAGCGCGTACTGCTTGTCTTTATCCGCTTGGTTACGGTTATGGGAAGCCGCTTGCATTTCTTTGCGGACTTTCTCAAGTTCGCTGTTAATTTTATCAACCTGTGAAGAGGCTTCACCTGTGAACGGCTGGAAAATATACCCGGCAAAAATAATAATGACTAAGACGGCAAGTCCTTTTTTCACGTTTACCCTCACCTACACCTTTAGATATTTGCGAACCGATAAGGTACTGCCCCAGATTCCAATGATCGTACCGAGGCTAAGCAGCAGCACGGAAATAAGGAAGCCAACTTCCTTCAGAGTTATGAGCTTAATCATCATTAATCCGAGCTGGAACTGAGAAACTTCAACAAGCTGAGAATATCCGAACAGCAGCAGCGCAATGGTGATGATCGAGCCAATCATGCCGATCAGCGCACCTTCAATAAAGAACGGCCAGCGAATAAAATTGTTGGTGGCCCCAACGAGCTTCATAATTCCGATTTCACGCCGGCGCGCGATAATCGTAATCTTAATCGTGTTCGAGATAAGGAACATCGCCGTTATTCCAAGTCCTGCAACGATAACCAGCCCGATATTGCGGACAGCGTTCGTTATTTTGAATAACGATTCGACGGTGCCTTTCCCATACTTCACACTCTTAATCGGCGTGCTTGTGTCTGCCTTATTAATGGCGTCGATCTTCTTGGCTGCAAAAGCGATATTCTGCGGTTCAAACACCTCCACCGTGAAGGAATCCGGCAGCGGATTATTCGTATCGCTATAGCCTTCAAGCAGGTCTTCGCCGTCCGTGCCGATGTTCTTGCGGAGAAGCTCTAATCCTTCTGATTTGGATACAAAGGTAACTTTGCTTACTTCCGGAATATTGCCGATTTCGTTCTTGAGCGAGTCAATCTTGGCCTGAGTGGTATTCAATTGAAGAAAGACTCGAATCTGCACTTCATTCTCGATTTGGTCCGCCAGATTGTTAACGTTCAGCGCCAGAAGCAGGAAGACGCCTAATATAAAGAGGGAGATGACGATCGAGCTTATCGATGCAAATGTCATCCAGCCATTGCGGACAATATTCAGGATGCCTTCGCGCAGATGCCTGAGAAGGGTGCTAACTTTCATAGCCGTACTCCCCTCTAGCCTCGTCACGGACGATAAGGCCGCTCTCTATCGCAATAACGCGCTTGCGCAAGGTGTTGACGATTTCTCTGTTATGCGTAGCCATTACGATTGTTGTTCCGCGAAAATTAATTTCTTCAAGCAGATTCATAATTCCCCACGAGGTTTCCGGGTCCAGGTTGCCCGTAGGCTCATCCGCGACGATAACTGCCGGATTGTTGACGATTGCACGGGCAATGGCGATCCGCTGCTGCTCACCGCCGGAGAGCTGCTGGGGCAGACTGTTTTGTTTGTTTTTGAGCCCGACCAGCTCCAGCACCTCCATCGTCCGCTTCTTAATAATGCGGCGCGGTGCTTCAATCACTTCCATGGCAAAAGCGATGTTCTCATATGCCGTAAGCTTCGGAAGCAGACGGTAATCTTGGAAAATAACGCCGATATTACGACGGACAAACGGGATCTTACGAGGCCTTAATTTGCCAATGTTAAAACCGTTAACAGAGATTTGGCCTTTAGTCGGGACATCCTCCCGGTAGATCAGCTTCATGAAAGTTGATTTCCCGGCACCGGAGGGTCCAACTAAATAAACAAACTCATTGCGGTCTATAAGAACAGAAACGCCGCGCAGGGCATGCGTTCCATCTGCGTATGTCTTCCAGACGTCTTGCAGTTCAATCACATTATCACATCCTGTAGGTAGTCAGCTTTTAAGTATTCGACATAAACTCAGCGAATCCTCTACAAAAGTCCCACATTCTGCAATTTTCATATTTCTAATGATGCACTTTTTTCGACAATCGTTCGTATTTTGCCATGTCGGCTAAAGGCATTTTGTATTCCGTTTTTATCCAAATGTGATCCGATCGGACAAATACTCTTCTGCACTTGGAGGCAGAAAATAATATCCACTCGCATATACATGTAACAACATGCGCGGCGAGGTGATAGCGATTATGAAAAAATTGCATCTAATCTTAATCATTGTGGTTTCCCTTCTCCTCCTAAGCTCAGTCATTTGGGGGTTTTTCTGGATCTATGCGGCGCGGAATTCGATCCCCGAGGGCGTTCAATTGACAATCCAAAGCGGCAGCCCCATTAATCAAGCTTCAGAACCGGTCAATAAGCATGAAATGCTGTTGAAAAGCGGCGCATCGTTTGCTTTTGGTGGACTTGCTGTCCAGACCGCACTGCAAGAGCTCTCGCAGCGGCAAGAAAGGCTGGAGCATGTGCCGCTTACCGTACAAGCCAATCAAACGGGGGGACAGAAGAAAACCTGGACCTTAGCGGAGCTTGGCCTGCATGTCGATACGAAGGAAGCGGCGGCGGCCATTCTGAAGCTTCAGCAAGGCGGGGTATGGGAGAAAGCCAAATACCGTCTGCAGTTTCCAAAGACGCTTCATATCGAAGTGCGCTGGAACAAGCAGACCTTTCTCAAAGCAATAACGGGGCAGTGGGGATATCTGAATGCGAATGAGCCGATTAACGCCACGCGTACGATCACAAAAGACGATAAAATCATTTATACACCGCATACGGATGTTTACCGGTTGGATACAGAGAGTCTCTTCACAAAATCAGTTCAGGCTGTGGAAGCCATTATCGCCAAGGATTGGGCCCCAGCGCCTCAGGGGGATGCCGGAGCAGCAAACAAGAAGCTCTCCGTCACATTGCCTCTGGCGGTTAAGCTTATCCATCCCGAATTCACACTCGAGCGGCTCAAAGCACAGGGGATTGAACGGAAGATCACCTCCTTCACCACTGACTTCTCGACAAGCGGGGCTGGACGAGCCTACAATGTGAGCATGACGGCGAAGACTTTGAATGGCTGGGAGCTTGCTCCTGGAGAGGTGTTTGATTACAGCAAAGTGATCACGCTTACGAGCAAGCAGTATGGTTATCGGCAGGCGCCGGTTATCCTCAATGGTGAGCTGGTGCCCGGCATCGGAGGCGGAATCTGCCAAGTATCGAGCACGCTGTATAATGCGGCGCTCTTAGCCGGACTGCATATGGTCGAACGGCGCAACCATTCTCTTCCCGTTTCCTATTTGCCCAAAGGGCAGGATGCGACGTTCGCTGAGGGCGCGATTAACTTTCGCTTCAAGAATACGACCGGCAAATCTATCATAATCCAGACTGAGGTTAGCGGCCGAAAACTGACAGTGAAGCTGTTCGGCACGATGCCTGCAAACGTGAGCTACTCCATTAAATCGAAGACGATCGCAACTATAGAACCACCTGTAAAAGAAATCCCGACCTCCATGGTCCAGCCTGGCGAAAGACTGCTTCTGTCCCTAGGCAGATCCGGCTATATCGTAGAAACCTACCGTACACTGATGAAGAATGGGAAAGAAATATCAAGCGAGCGAATTTCACGGGATACTTACAAGGCACAGCCGACGGTATACGGCATTTCACCTGGATCAGGAGCACCCAAAGGCGGAATCCCGAAGGGGGAAAAACTGTTGGAGGACGGGGTGGCGGAGTAATGTGCGCTGCAGATGGCTTTCACCTGACTATAACAAACAAAAAGGCTGTTCCGGCTTTCAACGATTGCGTTGAGCTGGAACAGCCTTTAATCTATTGCCTCGCAGACACTTGCATCTTACCGGCTGCGTTCGATATATTCCTTCGTCCAAGCCGCTGTTTTCTCAAGCTCCGCCTCTGCACGGCCAATAGCATCCGAGACTTGAGCGGTTGCTGTACCGCCGTAAACATTACGCGCGTTTACAACGTTCTCCGGCTGCAGAACGCTGTAGATTCTGTCATCAAACAGCTTCGAGAATTGCTTGAACTCGTCCAGGGTAAGATCGAGCAGGTACTTGCCCTGCTGAATGCAGTAGAGCACGGTCTTGCCAATGACCTCGTGCGCTTGGCGGAACGGCAGGCCTTTGCCAACAAGGAAATCCGCAATGTCAGTCGCATTGGAGAAGTCTTGATTAACGGCTTGGCGCATCCGGTCTTTGTTGACCTTCATCGTCGCGATCATTGGCGCGAACAGCTGAAGCGCCCCTTGAAGCGTACGAACCGTATCAAACATGCCTTCTTTGTCTTCCTGCATATCTTTGTTATAAGCGAGCGGCAGTGATTTGAGCACCGTTAGAAGTCCGATCAGATTGCCATAAACCCGTCCGGTCTTACCGCGTACAAGCTCAGGCACATCCGGGTTCTTCTTCTGCGGCATTATGCTGCTGCCCGTACAGAACGCATCATCCAGCTCCACGAAGTGGAACTCTGTGCTGGACCACATAATCAGCTCTTCACTGATCCGTGACAAGTGCATCATGATAATCGACGCATGGGAGAGAAATTCGAGAATAAAATCACGGTCGCTGACTGCATCCAGACTGTTCTCGTAGACACGGTCGAATTTGAGCTGGCTCGCCACATAATGGCGGTCGATCGGGAACGTCGTTCCCGCGAGCGCCCCTGCTCCCAGCGGCAGCATATTAATCCGCTTGTAGCTGTCCTGCAGGCGCTCAATGTCTCGCCCGAACATCGATACATAGGCCATCATATGATGGGCGAAAAGAATCGGCTGTGCCCGCTGCAGATGCGTATAACCCGGCAAAATCGTATCAAGATTCGCTTTGGCCTGCTCCACCAGCGCAGCTTGCAGCTTGTGCAGCAGATCGACAAACTCAACGACGCGTTTGCGCAGCCATAAATGCATGTCTGTTGCTACCTGGTCGTTACGGCTGCGCCCGGTATGGAGCTTGCCGCCGACCGGACCTACGTCGTCGATCAGCGTTTTTTCGATATTCATATGAATATCTTCATCGGAAATAGAAAACTCGATATCATTGCGGTGAATCCGCTGCAATACGCGGTGAAGACCATCTTTGATTTTCTCCACGTCGTCCAGCGGCAGTATGCCCTGCTTGCCCAGCATCATGACATGTGCGATGCTGCCTTGGATGTCTTCCTCTGCCAGTTCTTTATCGAACAGAATGGACGCTGTATATTCCTCAACCAATTGATCGGTTTTCTTCGTAAACCGGCCGCCCCACAATTTGCTCACTTCTGGTACACTCCTTTATTTCGCTGCTTGCACGAATCCTATTGCTTCTTGCTTTGCTCCACGCCGGAGGATACTTTAAGGCGCAATGCGTTAAGATGAATGAAACCTGTTGCATCCCCTTGATCATACGCTTTGGAAGGATCAGCTTCCATCGTTGCGATATCCGGGTTATAGAGGCTGACAGGGCTCTTCACGCCGGCCCCGATTACATTGCCTTTGTACAGCTTCAAACGAACAACGCCGCTGACGTTCTTTTGGCTTTCGGACACGAGTGCTTGCAGAGCAAGACGCTCAGGCGCGAACCAGAAGCCGTTATAAACAAGCGTTGCGTATTTGGAAATAAGGGAATCACGAAGATGCATCACATCGCGGTCCATCGTGAGGGATTCCATCTTGCGATGCGCAGTAAACAGAATCGTACCGCCTGGAGTCTCATAGACGCCGCGGCTCTTCATCCCCACAAACCGGTTCTCAACCATATCGACACGGCCGATACCATGCTTGCCGCCGAGCTCATTGAGCTTCTCCATAACCGCAAGCGGGCTAAGCTTCTGGCCGTTCACGGCAATACAGTTACCCGCTTCGAACGTAAGCTCCACATATTCCGACTGATCCGGTGCATCTTCAGGTGCCACGCTGAGTACGAACATGCCTTTGTTCTCATCCGAGCTCGGATCGAACCATGGATCTTCCAGCACGCCGCTCTCGAAGCTGATATGCAGCAGGTTGCGGTCCATCGAGTACGGCTTAGACGCCGATGCCTGTACCGGAATATTATGTTTCTCCGCATAAGCGATCATCTCCGCGCGGCCCGGGAACTGATCGCGGAATTCTTCGCTGCGCCATGGCGCGATGACTTTGATGTCCGGGGCAAGCGCCGCTGCTGTAAGCTCGAAGCGCACTTGGTCATTCCCTTTACCTGTAGCGCCGTGGGCAATTGCCGTTGCGCCCTCTGCACGGGCGATATCGACCATGCGCTTCGCGATTAGCGGACGCGCAATGGAGGTGCCGAGCAGGTATTGGCCTTCATACAAAGCGCCGGATTGGAACATCGGGTAAATAAAATCCTGTGCAAACTCATCGCGAAGGTCGTCGATGTACACTTTGGATGCGCCGGTTGCAAGCGCTTTTGCCTCCAGGCCGTCCAGCTCGTCCTTCTGTCCGATATCCGCCGTAAATGCGATGATTTCTGCATCATAGGTTTCTTTCAACCATTTCAAAATAACAGACGTATCCAGACCGCCTGAGTATGCGAGTACGATTTTTTCCTTAGCCATCTTGTCTCTTAACGCTCCTTATATAGATAAATTGTCGGCTAACCGCCGCTTGGTCAACTCAAGTTATGCGCTTAAAGCGGGCTTCATCCGCCGCTCTCGCCCTTAATCAGGGATGGACTACAGGACTACATAATTGCAGCCATAATGGCTTTCTGAGCATGCAGACGATTCTCTGCCTGGTCGAAAATAATCGAGTGTTTGCCGTCGATAACACCCTCGCTCACTTCTTCGCCGCGGTGCGCAGGCAGACAGTGCATGAAGAGATAATCGCTCTTTGCGTACTTCACAAGCGCTTCATTGACTTGATAGTTTGCAAAAGCAAGCTCCCGCTCCTTCTGCTCCGCCTCAAAGCCCATGCTCGCCCATACGTCGCTGTACACAATGTCCGCATCCGCAATGGCTTCCTTCGGATCCCGGCAAATATGAATGGTGGAGCCCGTCTCCGCAGCATGCTCCTCGGTCAGCTGAATGATATCCTCATCCGGCTCGTAGCCTTCCGGAGTTGCTACGGAAATATGCATGCCGAGCTTGGCGGCACCCATCATCAGAGAGTGCACCATGTTATTGCCATCGCCGATATAGGCGATTTTCAAGCCTTCGAGCCGGCCTTTATGCTCAAGCACCGTCTGATAGTCGGCAAGCGCTTGACAAGGATGGGCCAAATCCGTCAGCCCGTTAATAACCGGGATCGTAGCGCCGCGTGCAAGCTCAATAACCGTGCGATGCGCATAAGTACGGATCATGATGCCGTCCAGGTAACGCGATAATACCTGCGCGGTATCCGAAATCGTTTCTCCACGGCCGATCTGCAGATCATTGCCGCTTAGAAACAGCGCATGTCCGCCGAGCTGGTACATGCCTACTTCGAAGGAAACACGGGTACGCGTGGAAGACTTCTCAAAAATCATTCCAAGTGTTTTGCCCTGAAGCGGGTGGAAGATCTCGCCCGCCTTCTGTTTGTTTTTAAGTTCTATGGCAAGATCGATCAAGTAACGAACTTCCTCCGGCTTGTAATCGACAAGCTCGATGAAGTCACGCCCCCTCAAGTTGACCGCCAGCTCTTCCTTTAATAATGTCATGGTCGTTCCTCCTTCTGTAGTCGCTGCCTATGGATTACACAATAATGGACGCGAGTATGTTAACCGCCTGATCAATTTCCGCATGCGTGACCAGCAAGCTAGGCAGCAGCCGGACCACGTTCGGTCCTGCACTGACAACCAGAAGTCCGCGCTTCTGACCTTCTGCAATGATATCTGCTACAGGCTTCGTGCATACAATCCCGATCATCAGCCCTTTGCCGCGAATGGTTGTAACGACAGAGTTGCCGGCGAGCTTCTCCTGAAGCTGCTTGTGGAGGTATTCACCGACCTCAGCCGCGCGCTCGGACAGACGATCACCAACGATCGTTTCGACGGTCGCCTTCACAACCGCGGTCGCAATCGGCGTTCCGCCGAATGTGGAGCCGTGGCTGCCTGCCGTGAAAGCCGGGATGAGCTCCGCTTTGGCCAGCATCGCGCCGACCGGGAAGCCGCTGCCCAGCCCTTTTGCCAAGGTGAAAATATCCGGTTCAATCCCGTAATGCTCAAAGGAGAACAGCTTGCCTGTACGGCCCATACCGGTTTGAATCTCATCGACGATAAGGAGCAGACCGCGCTCTTTGCAAAGCTTGTTAATATAATGCACGAAAGCCGGGTCAACCGGGATAACGCCGCCCTCTGCCTGTACCATCTCAATCATAATGGCAGCTGTGTTATCGCTAATAGCCGCCTCCAGAGCCGCTTTATCATGCAGCGGAACGTAGCGGAAGCCCTCCGGCAGCGGGCCGAAGCCTTCTTTTACCTTCTCCTGCCCCGTTGCAGTCAGCGTCGCCAATGTCCGTCCGTGGAAGGATTGCTCGAACGTAATGATTTCGCTGCGGCCATTGCCGAGCACCTTTTGGTGATAACGCCGGGCGAGCTTGATCGCCGCTTCGTTGGCTTCCGCGCCGGAATTACAGAAGAACACCGCGTCCGCGCTGCTGTTATCGGTTAACAGCTTGGCCGCTGCCTCTTGATTCGGGATGTGAAACAGATTGGATACATGCCAGAGTTCATCGAGCTGTTTGACCAGTGCTTCCTTCACTTTCTTCGGTGAATGTCCGAGGTTCGTGACCGCAAGACCGCACATGAAATCTAAGTATTTGTTGCCTTTATCATCCCACAGATAGCTGCCTTCGCCTTTGACAAGCGCAATCGGATATCTGGCGTACGTAGGAAATAGCGAGCTCGCATTCGATCCGCCAGCTGCAGAATTCGATGCCCCGTCCAATACCGATGATGCCGCCGCTTTGTTCAAGTCGCTCATTATCAATCACCTCTCTTGTTATGCTTGCACAATACGCGTGCCGATTCCGCCTTCCAGAACCGCTTTGCTCAGCACGCCAGGCTCGTCGCCATTAACGATAATAACCTCTCGCACCTTGCCTTGGATGCATTTAACAGCCGCCCGCACCTTCGGAATCATGCCGCCATAAATTTCTCCGCTGGCGATCATCGCATCGATTTCTTCAACAGTGACCGTAGGAAGAACCTTCTTCACGCCGTCGACCGTCTTTAGAATTCCGGGTACATCCGTGACCACAATCATCCGCTCGACGCCAAGATGGGATGCTACCGCTCCAGCTGCCGTATCCGCGTTAATGTTGTAGCGCTGACCTTGTTCATCAATGCCGATCGGCGCAATGACCGGTATGTAGCCCATCCCCATAATACCCTCAATTACCGCCGCATTCACATCGGTCACATCGCCTACAAAACCGATTTCAGCCGAATTCGCGACCGGTTTCGCGATGATCAGCTTGCCGTCCACACCGGACAGCCCGATGGATTTGGCGCCGCTCTGCTGGATTTTGCGAACAATCTCTTTATTAATCCGTCCGGCAAGCACCATCTCGACAACATCCAGCACCTCGTCGCTGGTCTTACGGAGTCCGTTTACAAACTCACTCTCAATGCCAAGCTTCGTCAGTGTCTCCGAGATTGCCGGGCCTCCGCCGTGCACGATAACCGGCTTCACATTACGCTCTTGAAGACCTCTCAGATCATCGAAAAAAGATGCCGGCAGCGCTGCAAGCGTACTGCCGCCGCATTTCATTACAAATCGCTGTTCCACGTTAGTCGTCCGCTCCTCTTTGCTTCAGTCCGGATTATGTGCGGTATGCTGCATTGATGCGCACATAATCATAAGTCAGGTCACAGCCCCAACCGGTTGCTGTGCCTTCGCCCATGTTCAGGTCAACGTGAATAACCACCGTATCGCCCTTCAAATAAACAAGCGCCGCTTCCTCGTCAAACACAACCGGACGCGACTGTGTAAGTGTGACGATATCGCCAAGGCGGATATCGACGGTCTCCGGGTTGACGGGCTGACCTGCACGTCCAATTGCTGCGATAATACGTCCCCAGTTCGCATCTGCACCGAATACGGCGGATTTGACAAGGGACGAACCGATAACGGTCTTCGCAATCGCCTGAGCCGCTTCGTCACTCACCGCACCGCGCACCTGAACCTCGACGAGCTTCGTTGCCCCTTCACCGTCTCTTGCGATCGCTTTGGCCAGCACTTCACATACATAGCGAAGACCTGCTGCGAAAGCTGCAAGATCCGGATGGCCTTCTTGCAGCTCTTGGTTCTCGGCCAGGCCGCTCGCCATGGCAACAAGCATATCATTCGTACTTGTATCGCCATCAACGGTAATCATATTGAAAGTCAGATCTGTCGCCTGGCGGAGCAGCTTATGCAGCGTTTCGCTGCCGATTGCCGCATCTGTCGTGACAAAACCGAGCATCGTTGCCATATTAGGGTGAATCATGCCTGAACCTTTCGATGCGCCCGCAATATGGACGGTCCTGCCATCAACGGTAACCGACACGCAAACTTCCTTCTTGACCAGATCTGTCGTTAGAATCGCTTGGCAAAAATCATCCGCTGCTTCGTAGGTCGATCCCAGCCGTGCAGGGAGCTCGGCGATACCGCCGCGAACGCAGTCCATCTTAAGCAATTCGCCGATGACGCCTGTCGAGGCAACTGCGACATGCTCCGCTGGAACACCGATCGTTTCGGCAAATTTACTGCGCATTTCGTAAGCGTCGGCTTCACCCTGCTTGCCTGTGCAGGCATTCGCATTGCCGCTGTTGACGACAAGCGCGCGCAGTACGCCGCCAGCCCCTATACTGTCCTTCGTTACTAGAATCGGCGCTGCCTGAAATACGTTGGTCGTGTAAACGCCAGCCGCTGCAGCAGGCACCTCACACACGATAGCGCCCAGATCATGGCGCGTTGTTTTCTTCAAGCCGCAGTGCAGGCCGGCAGCTTTAAAGCCCTTCGGGGTCGTGATTGAGCCTTCTGGCACGACCGTGTAGGCTGGTGTTGAATTCCCCTGTCCCATTGTTTGTTCAAGTCTCCTTCGACTAATCTCGTTATTCATGACCGCATCGCCCCATGGTAATGATGGATAGCTGTGCGGTTGCTGTTACAGGTATGGTTATGGGTAAGCCGGCACAAACTGCAGACCAAGCGTTTCATCAAGACCCAGCATGAGATTCATATTCTGGATCGCCTGCCCCGCAGCACCCTTCACGAGATTATCGATGACCGATACAATCGTGACGCGGCCTGTTCTCTCATCGACAGAAAAGCCGATATCGCAATAATTGGAACCCCAAACTTCCTTCGTAGACGGCCAGATCCCTTCAGGACGAATACGGACGAATGAACGCCCTTCATAATAGCTGCGATAGAGAGAGATAAAATCCTCGTTTGACTTCATGCCGTTCACTTTGGCATACATCGTGCTCATTATGCCGCGTGTCATCGGAACGAGATGAGTTGTAAAAGTGGTGACAACCGGCTCTCCGGCAATATCCGTGAGAACCTGCTCGATTTCGGGAATATGCTGATGTTTATTTATTTTATAAGCTTTGAAGTTTTCATTAAGCTCGGAGTAATGCGTGCCCAGACTAGCGCCGCGTCCTGCGCCTGATACGCCTGATTTGGCATCGATAATAATCGTAGAAGGATCAATAAAGCCGGCTTTAACCGCTGGAATAAGCCCAAGCAGTGTAGCTGTCGGGAAACACCCCGGATTGGATACGAAATCCACCCCGCGTACAGCCTCCCCATACACCTCTGCAAGACCAAACACCGCCTGATCAATATAACGCTGGTCCGCAGCTTCTTTCTTATACCACTTCTCGTATTGATCACGAGACTTCAACCGGAAATCACCGGAAATATCAATGACCTTCAAGCCCGCTTCGAGCAGGGAAGGCACTAATTTCGCGGCAACGCCTGCCGGAGTTGCAATAAAGACGACATCCGCTTTGCTCTTAATAAGAGCCGGGTCAACATCATCCAATAGATCGGTGCGAATCTCGGTCAAATGCGGATATCCTTCCGCAATCGGCGCTCCTGCACTTGAGGATGAAATGACCGATGTCACTTCTGCCTGCGGATGACTTGCGAGCAGCCGAATGAGCTCTACGCCGCCGTATCCGGTCGACCCGATAATCGCTACTTTCACTTTCGAACTCATAATTGTTCTCTCCCATCCGTACTTGCTGGCTCCCTGTTGTTTCCATCCTTCATTGTACACGATTTGGACGGGCAGAGAAATCAGCTTTTGCTTTGTATTATTATACAGTCGTATTCATATAAATACAATAATAAAATCATTGCGTTTCTCCCGCTTACTCCGTGCAATTTAAGGTAAATTAAACCCTTCACCCAGTACTTCGGTCGTATCGCTAATGATAACAAAAGCGCCTTCATCCACCGATCGGACAAGCTGCTTCAGCTTCGATACTTCCCCCCTGCCGACGACAACCATGAGCACCGTTCTCGCTTCGCCGGTATACCCGCCTTTTCCGTCAAGCTGAGTCAATCCGCGGTCCAAATCATGAAGCACCGCTGCAGTGATTGCCGCCGGCTGATCCGAAATAATAAAAGCCACTTTGGACACGGCCAGCCCCGTCTGGACAAAATCAATCGTTTTGCTCGTTGCGAATAAGCCGACAAGCGCGTAAAGAGCGTTTTCCGGTGCGATCAGAATACCTGCTGCCGCAATCACGACCCCATCGAAGCATGCAACAGCCAGGCCAAGCCGCAGACCGGTGTACCGGTGAAGCAGCTGTGCAGCCAAATCCAAGCCGCCGGTCGAGCTGCGCCCGCGGAATACAAGGCCAAGGCCGGCCCCGACACCAATGCCGCCGTACAGAGCAGCCAGCATCGCATTATCAGTGAGCGGCTTAAAGTGTGAAGTCAGCAGCACAAGCAGCGGCAGCAGGAACGAGCCTAATGCCGTTTTCAGTGCAAACCGTTTGCCGAGCAGCCAGAGCCCTAGGAAAAAGAGAGGTACGTTAATGATCCATTGGGTGTAAGCAGGCGGAAATCCCGTTATCCGCTTGACCAGAATCGAGATGCCAGATACACCGCCTGAAGCGATCCCAAGGGGCACTAAGAAGATATTAAAACTAGCCGCAATTATAAAGGAACCTGCCACGAGCAGCAAAAAGCTTATCGCATACTCGGCTTTCGGCCCGATCTTTCTTGTGCGTTTTTCCTTGCGTCCTGAGGAGTTAACCGCCCGCGTACGGTTATGATCTTCATGTTCAGTTCCTTGATTCTCATTATGTAGATTAGTGTCTGACTGCTCTGGCATCGCTGCTTCATCGCCCTTCCCTCTAGAAGAGACGCCGGTCGATGACTTTCGCCCGGGCCGCTGAGTTTCTTCTTCTTAGAATGACCAGAAAAGGCAAAAAACTTTTGATGATTTTAAAACGGGGCTTTTTCCAAAATTCAGTTTTGGAATTTTCATCGCCTGCAGTGCAGGTCATATTTGAATGTAAAAAAACCTTCATTGGTCATACCCTGGTCATACCCCTGTCAAGTAGACATTAGAAAAAAGCTATGCTGCCAGCGCGCACCGGTATTCAATC